>JAFAYN010000492.1 GCA_019240375.1 Gemmatimonadota bacterium | reverse complement strand
CTCGTCCACGATCTGCCGCATCAGCGCGGGGACGGCGTGCAGCAGCGTCGCTCCCTCCAGGTCGCGCACCAGCGCCGGCACGTCCATCACCCGCTCGGCGGGGACCAGGCGCACGGAAGCGCCGCTCGTCAGCGGGAGGAAAGTCTCGAAGAGCCAGATGTCGAAGGCGTACGAGGCCAGCGACGGCATCACGTCGTCCGCCGCCGGGGCGAACCGGGTCCGCGCGGCGTGCAGGGTGGCCGCGAGCTGCCGGTGCTCGACGCGGACGCCCTTGGGGGTGCCGGTGGAGCCCGAGGTGTAGATGACGTAGGCGAGAGCCTGGGAACCGGTATCCGAGTCCAGGCTCAGCACGCCCCCATCCGGCTCGCTCAGGCTCGCCACCTTCCCCCAATTCTGGGGGAGGGCTGAAGGATCGGACGCGCCGTAGTTCTCCCCTCTCCCAGCATTGGGAGAGGGGCCGGGGGTGAGGGCCTCGTCGTTCTCCCCTCCCCCCTCGTGGGGGAGGGGTCGGGGGAGGGGGCCGTCCAGCCGCACCACCGTCGTCTCAGTCCCGGCGAAGCGGTCCGCGAACGGCGTCTGCGTCAGGAGCACGGCGGCGCCGCTGTCGCGCAGCGAGAAGGCCAGGCGCTCGTCGGGGTACGCGGGGTCGAGCGGGACGTACGCGCCGCCCGCCTTCCAGATCGCCAGCACCGCGACCACCAGCTCCGCCGAGCGGTCGGTGCACACGCCCACGCGCGCCTCCGGCCCGATCCCCAGCCCGCGCAGGTGGCGGGCGAGCCGGTCGGCCCGGCGCTCCAGCCCGGCATAGGTCAGCCGCTCGTCCCCGGCCACCACGGCCAGAGCGTCCGGGGTGCGCGCCGCCTGCCCGGCGACGAGCAGATGCACCGGGCGCGGGTCCGCGACGGTCTGCCCCGCGTTCCACTCCACCAGCAGCCGGCGCCGCTCGTCGGCGGTGAGGAGTGGGAGGTCGTCGGCGGGGCGCTGCAGGTCGTCGGCGACCGCTTCCAGCATCACCCCCAGGTGCGCGAGGAGCCGCCCGGCGGAGTCCGCGTCGAAGCGGGCCTCGTCGTACGCCAGTGTCAATTCCAGCCCGTCCTTGGGCACCACCTCCAGCACCAGCGCGTACCCCACCCCCGCCGTCGGCGACACCCGCGCGAAGTCGCGCACCCGCTGCCCCGCCACCTCCGCGATCTGCACCCCCACGTCCGGAAGGTCCTGGAAGACGAACATCGTCTCGAACAGGCGCTGCCCGCGGGGGAGGCCGCTCCACCCCTGCACCTGCGCCATCGACCAGTGCTCGTGCGCGCGGGTGCGGAACTGCTTCGCCTGCACTCCCTTGAGCCAGGACGCGACCGTTTCTCCGGGGCGGACGCGGACCCGCACCGGGACGGTGTTGATGAAGACGCCGAGCATGGTGTCGGCGCCGGGGACCTGGGCCAGCCGCCCGGCGACCACCGAGCCGAAGACCACGTCCGCTTCGCCCGTGTAGGCGCCGAGCAGCGCCCCCCACGCGCCCTGGAGGACGGCGTTGAGGGTGAGCTGCTGCCTGCGCGCCGCGGCCTGGAGGCGCTCCACCAGCGTGCCGTCCACTGTCGCCGAGGCGGTGCCGTACCGCTCCCCCTCGCGGGCACCCGGCCGGACCACCCCCGGCGCGCTCCCGCCCTGGAAGCCGTCCAGCACCCCGCGCCAGAACGTCTCGCCAGCGGCCGGGTCCTGGCGGGCGGTCCACTCCACGTACTCGCGGAAGACGTGCGTCCGCGCCGGCCGGGGCGTCTCACCGCGGCAGAGCGCCTCGTAGAAGCCGAAGACGTCGCGCAGGCAGAGCGCCGCCGACCATCCGTCCACCACCAGGTGATGGTGGGTCCAGACGAAGTGGGAGGCGTCCGGGGCGATCCGGATGCGGGTGAGCCGCATCAGCGGGGCGGCGGCCAGGTCGAAGCCGCGCTTCCGGTCGGTCACCAGGAAGCGGGCGAGCCGCTCCCGCCGCTCCGCCTCCGGAACTCCCTGCCAGTCCTGCTCCTCCACCGGGAGGTCGGCGTGGGTGCGCACCACCTGCAGCGGCTGGTCCAGCCCCTCCCAGAAGAACGACGTCCGCAGCACCGGGTGGCGGTCGATGGCGAGCCGCCAGGCGCGCGCGAACGCGGCGGGGTCGAACTCCCCCTCCAGCGTCCAGCTCACCTGCTCGACGTACTCGCCGGCCTCCGGCTGCCTGAGCACGCGCAGCAGGATCGCCTGCTGCATCCCGGTGAGGGGGTATATGCTCTCGACGTTCTCCATCTATAGTCCCTGCGTCGGCGGGAGGATCGCTCCGGGTCGATTCGCCACGGGCCGCGCGGAAGGGAGCACCGCGCCCGGCGTGGCGCGGTGCTCTCGTTCTTCCTGTCGTCTTCCGCGCGCCGGCAGGGCGTGGCGAGTCGCCGACGGGGCGACCGTCCACACCCTGTTACCGTATGGGCTATGGCGGCAAGTAAGCTACCGCTGTGGGGTGGTTTTCGGAACCCCTCGGACGAGGGACGGAGGTGGGTGGGGCGGTCCGGGCGTGCTCCCTACCCGGGCCGGTTCGCGGGGAGGATCCCCCGGGCGCGCAGCCCGTCCAGCACCGCGCGGACCGACTCGGCCACCGGGAACTCGGCGGTGCGCAGCACCAGCTCCGCGGCCGGGGGGGGCTCGTAGGGGCTGGACACCCCGGTGAACTCGGGGATCTCCCCCTCCATCGCCCGGGCGTACAGCCCCTTGGTGTCGCGGCGGCGGAGGGTGTCCAGGTCGGCGTCGACAAAGACCTCCAGGAAGCGCCCCTCCGGGACCAGGGCGCGCACCGCGTCGCGGTCCTCCCGGAAGGGGGAGACGAAGGCGCAGAGGACGATGGCTCCGCTCTCGAAGAAGAGGCGCGCCACCTCTCCCGCCCGGCGGATGTTCTCCCTGCGATCGTCCCGCCCGAAACCCAGGTCGCCGCACAGCCCGTGGCGGAGCTGGTCGCCGTCCAGCAGCATGGTCCGGCACCCCAGGGCGAACAGCTCCCGCTCCACGGCCCGGGCGATGGTGCTCTTCCCCGCGCCCGACAGCCCGGTGAGCCAGAGCACCGCCGCCCCGTGGCCGTTGCGCGCCTCCCGCTCGGCGCGGGGGACGTTCCACTCCTCCCAGCGCACGTTGGGCGAGGCGGTGCGCGGCGCTTCCTCCAGCTCCCGGGGCTCGCCGCGGATCATCCCCGCCGCCACCGTGGCGTGGGTGTGCGGGTCCACCAGGATGAAGCTCCCGGTGGCGCGGTTCTGCGCGTAAGGGTCGAAGAAGAGCGGGGCAGCGGTGGTGATCTCCACCCGCCCGATGTCGTTGAGCCCCAGCGTCCGCGCCTCCTCGCGGTGCAGGGTGTCCACGTCGATCCGGTAGTCCAGCTCGGCGACGAACGCCTGCACCTGCCGGGTGGTGTGCATCAGCAGGTACGGGGTGGTCCGGTCCAGCGGCTTCTCGTGCATCCAGCACACGATGGCGTCCAGGCGGTGCCCCACCGTCGGGAGGTTGCGCCGGCGCACCAGCATGTCCCCCCGGCTGACGTCCACCTCGTCCTCCAGGGTGACCACCACCGAATCGCCCGCCGCGGCTTCCCCGAGCGGCCCGTCCGGGGTGTCGATGGAGCGGACCCGGCTCGCCACGTTCCCGGGGAGCACCACCACCTCCTCGCCCGGCCGGAGGGTACCCGAGGCCAGCCGCCCCGCGAAGCCGCGGTAGTCCTGGTGCGGGCGGATCACGTACTGCACCGGGAAGCGGAAGTCCACCAGGTTGCGGTTGGCCCCCACGTTCACCGTTTCCAGGTGGTGGAGCAGCGTCCCCCCGTCGTACCAGGGCATGGACCCGCTCTTCTCCACCACGTTGTCCCCCTGCAGCGCCGAGATGGGGACGAAGGTCAGGCTCTGCACGTCCAGCTTCTGGGCGAACTCCCCGTACTCCCGCACGATCTGGCCGTACACCTCCTCCGAGTAGTCCACCAGGTCCATCTTGTTGACCGCCACCAGCACGTGCGGGATCCGCAGCAGCGAGGCGATGAAGCCGTGCCGCCGCGACTGCGTGAGCACCCCCTTGCGCGCGTCCACCAGCACGACGGCCAGGTCGGCGGTGCTCGCCCCGGTCACCATGTTGCGGGTGTACTGGAGGTGCCCCGGGGTGTCCGCGATGATGAACTTGCGCCGGGGCGTGGCGAGGAAGCGGTACGCCACGTCGATGGTGATGTTCTGCTCCCGCTCCGCGCGCAGCCCGTCGGTGACCAGCGCCAGGTTCAGGTACGCCTCGCCGCGCTGACGGCTGCTCCGCTCCACCGCCTCCAGCTGGTCGTCGAACAGGCTCTTGGTGTCGTACAGCAGCCGTCCGATCAGCGTCGACTTGCCGTCGTCCACGCTCCCGGCGGTGCTGACGCGCAGCAGGTCGGTGTCGGGGTGCGCTTCCGTGTGGAGGGTGCTCTCGCTCATCCCCGCCATGTCAGAAGTACCCCTGCTTCTTGCGGTCTTCCATGGCGGTCTCGCTGCGCCGGTCGTCGCTGCGCCCGCCCCGCTCGGTGACTCGGGCGGAGGCCACCTCGCGGATGATCTCGTCCAGCGTGGTGGCGTCGCTCTCCCACACCCCGGTGCAGGTCAGATCCCCCACCGTGCGGCAGCGGATGCGCAGGCGCTCCGCCGTTTCGCCGGGGAGGAGCCGGTTGTGCTCGCCCAGCGCCAGCAGGACCCCGTCGCGGCGCACCACCTCGCGCTCGTGGGCGAAGTACAGGTCGGGGAGGGCGATCCCCTCCTGCGCGATGTACTGCCAGACGTCCAGCTCGGTCCAGTTGGACAGCGGGAAGACGCGGAAGTGCTCGCCGCGATTCTTCCGCCCGTTGAACACGTTCCACAGCTCCGGGCGCTGGTTCTTGGGATCCCACTGCCCGAAGGGGTCGCGATGGCTGAAGAAGCGCTCCTTGGCGCGCGCCTTTTCCTCGTCGCGCCGCCCCCCGCCGAACGCGGCATCCGCCCGCAATTCCCGCAGCGCGTCCAGGAGGGTGACGGTCTGCAGCGTGTTGCGGCTCGGGTTGGGGCCCGGCTCCTCCTGGCAGCGCCCCCGGTCGATGGAATCCTGGACGTAGCGCACCAGCAGCTCGCACCCCACGCTCTCCGCCAGCCGGTCGCGGAACTCGATGGTCTCGGGGAAGTTGTGCCCGGTGTCGATGTGCAGCAGCGGGAAGGGGAAGCGCCCCGGCCAGAACGCCTTGCGCGCCAGGTGCACCATCACGATGGAGTCCTTCCCGCCCGAGAAAAGGAGCACCGGGCGCTCGAACTGCCCCGCGGCCTCGCGCATCACGTACACGGCCTCGCTTTCCAGCTGCGCCAGGTGGCTCCGCCGGTACGAGGGGCGCGGCTCGTGCCGCTCCGGCTCAGACGACGGTGAGACGTACGGTGTGGATGACATTGTTCCCGTATCCCAGCTCGTTGGCGACGGGAGCGGCGGGCTGGACGTTCCCCGCTCCGTCGGTGGCTCGCGCCATGACCCGGAATTCCCCCCGCCGCGGTGGGAGCCACGCCAGGCGCCAGGTCCGGGCGGCGTACGGGCCCGGCGCGTCCCCGAGGGCGGCCTCGGCCCAGGTGGCGCCGCCATCGGTGCTGACCTCCACCCGCTCCACCGGCGCGATCCCCGACCAGGCGGTCCCGCGCACCTCCACCGGGCCCAGCGGGACCCTGTCGCCGTCCGCGGGCGAGGCGATCAGCGAGCGGACGCGGATGCGGGAGACCGGGGTCCCGTCCGGGATCCCCGCCTCGCCGCGGTACACGTAGCGCTCCGTCTGGAAGGCGCCCCGGAAGGGCTCCGCCAGGAGCCGGATGGAGACCAGCCACTTCACGGATGCCATCCCGTACCACCCCGGCACCACCAGGCGCAGCGGGAAGCCGTGCTCCCCGGTAAGCGGCTCCCCGTTCATCTCCCAGGCGAGCAGCGCGTCCCCGCCCAGGGCCACGTCCAGCGGGAGGCTCCGCGCGAACGGCTCCTCCCGGTCGCCCTCGTCGGGGATCCCCCGGTCCGCCCCCTCGAAGAGCACCTCCACCGCCGCGGCGGTGGGTCCCGCCCGCTCCAGCACGTCGCGCAGGCGGACCCCGGCGAACCCGGCGGTGCTCACCGCTCCCAGCCCCCACGGTGTGCCGGGCGGGATGGGGGTCATCAGGTTGCGGCCGTTGCCGGCGCACTCCAGCGTCACCGAGACCGAGGCGCGCGGCAGCGCTTCCAGGTCGGACCGGGCGAGCGAGAGCGGCGTCGCCACCTCTCCCCCGACGCGCAGGCGCCACGTCCCGGCGTCCACGTGGGGGACCGCGAAGTTGCTGCGCCGGTAGAAGTCCGCCGTGGGGGTGATCGGGCGGGCGAGGGCGCAGAGCGGCGCTTCCTGGTTGAGGAGGTCCGGCGGCGCTCCTCCGGTGCGGTCTGGGATCATGAAACGACGGCAAGGGCGGCGAGGGTGCGGCGGTCCGTAGCCGCCTCCAACTTGACCTGTCGGCGCCGGCCTGTCAAAATCCCGCAGTGGGCGACCCGCTATGGATTTGACAAAGGGATCGGGTCCCCGCCATCATCATGGCGGAAAAGGGAGGGCGCGGCCTCGGGCGTTCCACCGCGCCCTCACGTCCGCGCTCTCCGCGAGTTCTTCCGTGCCTGGCTCGAGTGCCTGACGGAGCTTCACGCAGCCGAGCTCCGATGCCGGCACATTCGAGGGGTACGACCGCTGCAATGAAGATCATCCTCACGGTCCATCAGTTCCTTCCCGACTTCTCCACCGGGACGGAGGTGATCGCGCTCGGGATCGCGAAGGAGCTGCGGGTCCGCGGCCACGAGGTCACGGTCGTCACCGGGTACCCCGACCCGCGCCGGCTCGCCGACGCGGATCGGTTCGACCGGTACGTCTACGACGGGATCCCGGTGGAGCGCTTCCGCCACGCCTCCCACCCCATGGGCGGCCAGCGGGTGGTGACGGAGCTGGCGTACGACAACCGGCTGTTCGCCTCCGCCTTCCGCGCCCTGCTGGAGCGGATCCGCCCCGACCTGGTGCACTTCGTCCACCTGTCGCGCCTTTCCGCGTCCATCGTCGAGCCCTGCCTGGAGCTGGGGATCCCCACCGTCTTCACCGCCACCGACTTCTGGGCGGTCTGCCCGTTCAGCCAGCTCCGGCTGGCGGACAACTCCATCTGCGCAGGGCCCGACGCCACGGGGCTCAACTGCGTCCGCCACTTCACCGAGAACATAGGCGCCCGCCGCGTTTCCCTGGCCACGCTGGCGAAGCGCGCCCCCGACTGGATGCTGGGGATGGGGATGCGGGCCGCCGCGATGCGCCTCCCGCTGGCGCCCCCGTTCGCGGCCGAGGTGCGGGCGCTGGTGGGGCGCGGGCCCTTCCTGCGCGAGCGGCTGAACCGGATCGGGCGGGTGCTGGCCCCGTCACGGGTGATGGAAAGGGCGCTGGTGGAGGGGGGGATCGACCGCGAGCGGGTCCGCTTCCTCCCGTACGGGATCGACACCGCGCGGATCGAGCGCTCGACGGAGCGGGGAATGGCCCCGAAGTTGCGGCTGGGGTTCGTCGGGAGCCTGTCCGAGCACAAGGGGCTGGACCTGGCCGTGCGGGCGGTGCGCCTGCTCGACCCCACGCTCCCGGTGGAGTTGAGCATCCACGGTGCCCCGGGGCCGAGCGCCCCGGGCGAGGCCTACCACCGCGAGGTCCTGGCCCTGGCCGAGGGCGATCCGCGGATCCGCTTCCACGGGCCGTTCGAGAACGGGCGGGTGGGCGAGATCCTTGCATCACTCGACGCGCTCCTCGTCCCGTCCATCTGGCACGAGAACACCCCGGTGGTGGTGTACGAGGCGTTCGCGGCCGGGTGCCCGGTGATCGCCTCGGACGTGGAGGGGATCGCGGAGGTCGTCCGCCACGGGACCGACGGGCTCCTTTGCGCGAGGGGGGACGCCGCCGCGCTGGCGGCGTGCATCAGCGGGGTGGCCGGCGACCGGGCGCTGCTGCGGCGGCTGGCCGGCGCCACCCGGCCCCCACTTTCCGTGTCGAACCACGTGGACCGGCTGGAAGACGTCTACGACGAAGTGATTTCGGAACGGCCGGTCCACGCATGAGCCAGACGAATCGGTCCCCGGTGGTCCAGGTCCTCCTGTCCACGTACAACGGGGCGGAGTTCCTGCGTCCGCTGCTGCGGAGCCTGGACGAGCAGAGCCATCCGCACCTCCGGCTGCTGGTGCGCGACGACGGCTCCACGGACGGGACGGTGGAGCTGATCCGGAAGCACGCGGGACGGATCCCCGTGGAGCTGCGCCCGGGCGGACACATGGGGCTCCCCGCCACCTACTTCGAGCTGCTCCGGGAGTCCAGCCCCGACGCCGAGCTGTTCGCCTTCTGCGACCAGGACGACGTGTGGCTGCGGGACAAGGTCGCGCGCGCCGTGGAATGGCTGGAGGGGACGGACCCTTCGCTTCCGGCGATGTACTGCGGGCGCACCCAGTACGTGGACCGGGACCTCCACCCGCTCGGGACGTCCGAGCTCCCGTCCCGCCCGCTGACGTTCCAGCACGCGCTGATGCAGAACGTGGCGACCGGGTGCACCATCGTGATGAACCGCGCCGCGCGGGACCTCCTGGCCGAGTCCACCTCGGAAGGGGCCTTCATGCACGACGCGTGGGCGTACCTGGTGGTCGCGGCCTTCGGGACCGTGCTGTACGACCCCGTCCCGATGATCCTCTACCGGCAGCACGAGTCCAACACCATCGGGCGCCCGCGCGGCTGGCTGGTGCGGCTGACCCGCTTCGCCCGGCATGGGTGGAACTGGCCGTACCTGGTGCAGGCCGCCCACTTCGACCGCCTGTACGGGGCCCGTCTCGGGGGCGAGGACCGGGTGGCGCTGGACCGCCTGCTGCAGAGTCGGCGGAGCTTCCCCCGCCGGGTCCGCTACGCCCTGTCGATGGATTCCCACCGGCACGCGGTGGGCGACGACCTGGCGTTCCGGCTCCTGTTCATCACCGGACGCATGTGACGGGCGGCCTTCTCCGCCTGGTCCGCGCGGACGACTGGTGGCACTACCACCTCCTCCCTCTCCTGTCGGTCGCCTACGCGGCCATCGCCTTCTTCGCCGTCCCCCCCGCGCTCGCCCTCCCGGCGCTGGTCCGCCTCCTCCTGTCCATCGTCTTCGTCGCGGCGTACTCGCACGTGGTCAACGACATCGGCGACGCCGAGCAGGACGCGCGTGCCGGGAAGGCTGGCCGGCTGCTCGCCCTGCGCCCCTGGCAGCGCGCGGCGCTGGCGCTCGTCCTCCTGGCGTGCGGGCTGGCGGTGTGGGTGGGGGCGGGACTCGGCGCGACCCCCGTCGCGGTGCTGGCGGGGATCGTCGTGCTGCAGCCGGTGTACGCGCTGCGCCCGGTGCGGCTCAAGGAGCGGGGCGCCTGGGGGCTGGCGGCCGACTCGCTGCACACGCACGCCCTCCCGACGCTGTACTGCGTCGCTCTCTTCGCCGGACTGGCGGGGGCGTCCGTGTGGCGCCCCTTTCCGCTGGCGTCGACCGCGTGGTCGTTCCTGGTGGGGCTGCGGGGGATCCTGTACCACCAGCGCGTCGACGAGGCCAACGACCGGCGCGCCGGGGTGACCACCTTCGTCACCGCCCACGGCTCGGAGTGCGCGGCCGGGCTGGTCCGGCGGTGGGTCTTCCCGGCGGAGCTGGCCGCGTTCGCCCTGCTGGGCGTGCTTCTCCTCCCGGCGGCGCCGGTGGTGGTGGGGGTCTTCGCCGTCTACGGCACGGCCGTCCAGCTCCTGCGCTGGGGGGGGATCCAGGAGCACTCTTTCGCCGATCCGGCCCCGGCGGAAAAGGGGAGCTACGTCCCCCTGCTGGCCTTCTACCGCACCTGGCCCGCGGTGGCCTTCGCGGTCCTCCTCGCCGCGCGCGACCGGGGCTTCCTCCCCCTCCTGGTGCTCCACCTCGTCGTCTTCGCCGGGCCGATCCTGCGCCAGGCGGCGGACCTGTGGGACCTGCTGGCCTGGTTCCTCCGGGCCCCGGTCAGGCTCCTCCGACGGGGGGCGCGGCTGCTGTGACGCCGGACACGGGGGCGGGAGCCCTGTCCCACAGGTACTCCGCGGCGTAGGGCGCGTACAGCGGGTCGTCCCTGAGCAGCTCGGCCTTTCCCACGCAGTGGTCCAGCAGCTCGTCGGGGAAGTCGGCGGCGGTGATCTTCCTCCCGGGCTTCACCCGCGCGAGGAGGCCGACCAGGGGGCGGAGACGGTTGTCGAACGTCCTGCGCGCGTACCAGCGGTACACCCGTTCGGAGCGCGCGGGCCCCAGGCGCTCCGCCGCGGTCCGCACCGCCCGGGAGATCACCGGATACCAGTACAGCTCCTCCGGCGAGAGCGAGGCGTTCACCCGACCGATCTCGATCTCCCGGTGCGTCAGCCCCAGCCGCTCCTCCAGCACGGCGATGAACCGGTCCCGGTCGTCACGGAGCAGCTCGTACGGGAGGACGATCACGTTCTCCGCCCCGAAGGCCCCGGCGTAGAGCCGGATCAGGTAGTCGAAGTCGTAGTAGTGGAGGGCGTCGTCCCCCAGGTGGCCGGCGAGCCGCCGGCACATCCCCTCCAGGTGCTCCACCCCCCCGTTCCGGACGTACTGCGAATACCCCGACAGGATGATGTCCCGGAAGCCGCGCGTCACCACGAGGACGCGGCTGTCCGGGTAGAGCGTCTTCAGCAGGGCGCAGACGTCCGCCTGGGCGTCCTTGATCCGCTCCGGGAGCCCTCCCTGCTCGCCGCTCCCCTCCAGCCGGAGCCCCCCCGTGCTCCGGTGCGGGGCGGAGAGCCCTTCGCAGCTGGTGACGTAGTACCGGTACGAGCTTTCGGGGAGCTGGCACATGGCGTACACGTCGTGGAACCCGCCCAGCCCGCCGGGGGCGTAGCGAAGCTCTGGGTGCCGCTCGAACCACTCCTGCAAAAAGGTGGAGCCCGCCTTGGGATACCCCACGTGGATCAGGTGCCGCGTCATGCGGGGACGGCTTCCTCCCTCCACAGGTACTCCGTGGCATAGGGTGCGTAGAGCGGGTGGTCGCGAAGACGCGTCGCCTTCCCTTCGCAGAAGCGGAGGATCTCGTCGGGGAAGTCCTCCCACGTGATCCGCCTCCCCGCTCCGGCCCACTTCAGCAGCCAGGACCCCAGCCCGGCCGGATAGAGCCGCGCGTCGTACCACGCGTAGAGCCGGCGGGCGGCGGCGGGGCCGAGTCCCGACGCCACCACGGACAACGCACGGGAGAGCCGCGGGTACCACCGCATCTGGGTGGGCGAGAGCGAGGTGTGTATCCTGCCGATGTCGATCTCCGCGTGGTCGACCCCGAGCGTTTCCTCCAGCACGGCGACGAAGCGGCGCTGGTCGTCGCGGAGCAGCTCGTAGGGGAGCAGGATCACGTTCTCCGCGCCGAAGGCTTCCAGGTACAGGCCGACCAGGTAGTCGTAGTCGAGGTAGTGGTGCTCGTCCTCCGCCAGGCGCGTCCCCAGCGCCCTGCACATCCCTTCCGGGTCCAGCGTGCCTCCGAGCCGCACGAACTCGGAGTAGCCCGAGAGGATCATCTCCCTGAAGCCGCGGGTGACGATCAGGATCCGGCTTCCCGGGTAGAGCGTGCGCAGGACGTCGCACACCTCCGCCTGCTTTTCCTTGAAGCGCTCCGGGGGGCGGGGCGTCTCGCCGGGGCGGGGCGGCCGGAGGTTCGCGACGCTGCTGTGCGGCGCGGCGAGCCCCTCGGAGCTGGTCACGTAGTAGCGGAAAGCCCCCCCGGGCTCGACGCACATGTGGTTCACGCTGCGGAATCCGGCGACGCCGCGGCTCACGTACCGGAACTCGGGGTGCTGCTGAAACCACTCCTGCAGGAAGGTGGAGCCGGTCTTGGGATAGCCTACGTGGATCAGGTGCCGCGTCACTGCATGGATCTCCCTGCTGGTTCGCACGGGTTCGCCAGGCGCCAGCGTGCCAGTGCTTCGATGCAGAAGCCGGTGGTCAGCTCTTCCGACCCCCAGCCGTAGTACTTCTTCGGCCCGCCGTAGTACATCGCCGTGGCGGGCCAGTCGCCCGCGGGACCCTGCCGCGCCACCAGGAAGGCGACGGCCCGCTCCAGCTCCGGCGGGGCGCTCCCCCACGCCAGCAAGGCGCACGCCGCCAGGGCGGTGTCCAGCTCCGTGTCGCCGATGGAGCCGTCGGGGCGGGCGCGCTCCACGATCCGCCGGACCACCTCGTCGCGCATCCCTCCCAGGGAGGCGGCGCCGGTCTCGAAGGCGCGTCCGACGGTGTAGTAGAAGGTGAAGCGGTTCAGGTGCCACTTGTCGCAGCTCTCCTCCCGCCCGCTCCGCAGCACCTCCGCCAGGAAGCCGGGGACCTCCCCAGTCTCGGCACGCTCCCCCAGGTACAGGAGCACGTTGGCGTTGACCACCCCGTCCACGTCGTCCCGGTCGCACTCGTTCAGCTTCCAGAAGTAGTACGCCTTCGCCGGGTTCGTCCACTGCCAGAGCGCCACCCGCCACCAGGAGGGGGAGAGCGGGGCGGGGAGGCGGGGGACGATCCAGGTCTGGAAGAGCCCCCGCGCGTCGCGGTTCGCCAGGATCAGCGCCTCGTTGTCCGGAAAGGCGGCGCCCTCCCGCCGCAGGACGTACGACACGCACGCCACGTCGTCCAGGTCGGCGGGGATCACGGAGTGGTACGGGTGCTGCCGCGTCCAGTAGCGCCACATCCCCGGCCCCTCCATCTCGGCCAGGAAGAAGCGGGTCGCCCGGCCCAGCATCTCCCGGGCGCGGGGCGAGTCCACGAACCCCAGCGAGTACGCGATCAGCGCGGTGGGGAAGGGGGAGCTGTCGAACTCCCGCTCCGTCGCCAGCGTCGGGTCGGTGGACCGGTAGGAGGTGAATTCGCCCGAAGGGAGCTGCCGTCCGTGCAGGAAGGTCACGCCGCGCTCGATCGCCCCGTCCACTCCGCCTCTCGTCACCGCTCCGCTCCCATCTTCACTCCCATTCCACGTCGATGGTCACCAGCTGCTGCACGGCCATGGCCGCGTTGCTCTGCCGCGTCGGGCGGGGGCGGACGCGCAGGGGGAGGGCGGCGTCGTGCCAGCCGTAGGTGGCCAGCGGCACCCGCGACACGGGGTCGAGGAGGGCGGTGCGCAGCCGGTACTGCGCCGCCACCAGCGGAAGGCGCGGGATGACGCACCGCAGCTCGCCGACCCCGGGCTCCAGGGTGCGGGGCTCCGTTTCCGTGGCTCCGGTGACGCACACCCACTGGTCCGCCGTCCAGATGCTGAACCCCCACGTCACGTCGATCCGCTCCCGCGCGTGGTACCGCAGGACCAGGTGCGCCTCGTCGCCGGTGTGGAGGTCGCCCCCGTTCGCGGCGCAGGCGGCGAGGCTCTCGATCCCCACGGGATGGTCGTCGCTCAGCCCCCGGGCGGACACGACCCCGCCCCCCGGCGCGTGGCGCTGCTGCGATTCCAGGTAGTGCGCCAGCGTGTCGACGGCCGTCCCCACGTAGGTGAGGCGTCCGGCCTCCAGGAGGATCCCGCTGCGGCAGATCGCCTGGATCTGGTGCGGGCTGTGGGAAACGAAGACCAGCGAGCCCCCCGCGTCCAGGTATCTCTGCATGTGGGCGATGCACTTGCGCTGGTAGGCGAGGTCGCCCACCGCCAGCACCTCGTCCACCAGGAGCACGTCGGGCTTCAGGTGCGCCGCCACCGCGTACGAGAGCCGCGCCTGCATCCCGGAGCTGTAGTACTGGAGCGGCACGTCCATGGCGTCGCTCAGCCCGGCGAACTCCTCGATCTCGTCCATCAGGCGGACCGTCTCGCGGCGGGAAAAGCCGTGCAGGGCGGCGTTCACGTACACGTTCTCGCGCCCGGAGAGCGCCGGGTCGAAGCCGGTCCCCAGCTCGATCAGCGCTCCGACCCGCCCCGCCATGCGGACGCTCCCCCCGTCGGGCTTCACCAGCCCGTAGAGCACCTTGAGCAGCGTGCTCTTTCCCGCCCCGTTGGCCCCGACCACGGCCAGCGACTCGCCCCGGCCCACCTGGAACGTCACGTCCCGGAGCGCCCAGAACTCCCCGGGGCGCAGCTCCGCCGGGCGCGCATGGCCGCCGGGGAGGAGGATCTCGCGGGCGATGTCGCGGAGCCCGTACCACTGGGCCCGCCGCAGCTCCCGGCACAGCTTCTTGGAAAGCCCCGAAACCGAAACCGCGGGTCCCGTTCCGCTCACCGCGCGGCCGTCCCCCCGGGCGAGACGAACAGCTCGTTCAGGGCGCGGTAGTTGGGCGAGGGGGCGTAGGTGAGGGTCGAGAGCGGGCGCGCCTCGTGGAAGCCGGGCCAGGCCGCGAGCAGCTCTTCCAGCGCGACGCGCACCTGCAGGCGTGCCAGCCGCGCCCCGGGGCAGACGTGGGGCCCGGAGCCGAAGGTGAGGTGCGGGTTGGGGGCGCGCTCCAGCACCAGGCGGTCCGGGTCCGGGAAGCGGGCCGGGTCGCGGTTCGCCGCGCCGACGCAGAGGCGCACCTCGGCGCCCGGCGGAATGGCGACCCCGGCCACCTCGGCGCCCGGCCTCGCGACGCGCCAGATGAGGAACTCCGGCGGGTCCATCCGCGCGGCCTCCTCCACCAGCGCGGGGACCCAGGCGGGATCGGCCTGCACCGCCCGGCGCAGCTCCGGGTCGCGCAGGAGCTGAAGCACCGCCGCCGCGACCAGGCGGACGGTGGTGGTGATCCCCGCCACCCAGAAGAGCTTCAGCAGCCCCGTGGCCTCCTCCGGCGTGTGCGCCGTCCCGTCACCGGCGCGGAAGAGCCGCCCGGCCATGGAGTGGGGCGGAGCTTCGGCGGCGCGCGCCACCTGCTCCTGCGCCCACTCGTGGAGATCCTGGAAGCGGGCCTCCTGCGCTTCCTCCGGGTGCCGCGCCAGCCGCGCACGCAGCGCCTCGCACTCCTCGCGGGTGAGCCCCAGGAACCCGCCCACCACCCGCTCGACGTACGGGGTGGCGAAGTCGCCCACCATGTCCACCTCCGCGCGCCCGGCGTTCGCGGCCAGCAGCTCGGCGGCGCAGGCGCGGGCGTGGCCCTCGAGCGCCTCGACGGCGGCGGCCGTGAAGTACGGGGCGATGGCGCGGCGCACCCGCGTCTGGTCGGGCGGGTCGGCTTCGTTCAGGATGGGGTCGAAGCGGACCTGCGGCCGTACGCTGGAAAAGTGCGTCGGGTCCTTGAAGGCGCGCGACACCTCCTCATATCCCACCACCAGCCACAGCTCCCGCTCCGGGAGGAAGTGGACCGGCCCCCGCTCGCGGAGGGCCGCGTAGTACGGGTAGGGATCGTGTATGACGCCGGGGTGCAGCAGGTCCACCACCTCGGCGTGCGGGGGCGGCGCGCCAGGGCGGGCCAACAGGCGCCGGAGGCGGGACGCGAGCCGGATCGTGCGCTCGTAGAGGGACATGCGGGTGCTGCGCTCGGCGAGGAGGTGGCGGGGGGATCAGGCGCGGCGGAGGAGCCGGGGGATCCACCGCGGACGGGACCGGGCCTCCGCGGGGTTGACCTCGTCGTAGTGCGCGAACGTGCTTTCCTTGCGCGCGGCGAGCAGCTCGACGCGGCTCCGATGGCCTCCGTTCCGGCTCGCGAAGCGGAGGCGCGTGTATGGGAAGCCGCACCAGGCGAGGATCTCCCGCAGTACCTGCTCGCTCGTCGGGAGCCAGGCGAGACGGTGGACGCCCGACATCACCGCGGTGTCGCTCTCCAGGCTCAGCACGAGCGAGTTGCCCCTGCCGGAGCC
>JAFAYN010000467.1 GCA_019240375.1 Gemmatimonadota bacterium | reverse complement strand
CGCGACGCCTGCTTCCCCTTCGTGCGGCGGGAGCTGGAGGCGATGCCCAACCTACGCGCCATCGTGGCGCTGGGCGGGTACGCCTGGACGCAGGCGCTGCGGGTGCTGCGCGAGATGGGCTACCCGGTCCCCACGCCCGCCCCGAAGTTCGGGCACGCGGTGGAGGTGGCGGTCGGCCCCTCGCTGACGCTGATCGGCTCGTACCACCCCAGCCAGCAGAACACCTTCACCGGGCGTCTCACCCCGGAGATGCTGGACCGGGTGTTCGCCGCCGCCCGCCGCGCCATCGGCTGAGCGCGAACTTCCGTCCGGTTCCTGTTGATTCGGAGCGGTCGAGGGATTACCGTATCGGTGGACGGCGCGCCGGTCCCGCCGTCCCTCCTCCTCCCGCTGCACGCTCCTTCCCATACTTCCGACAGGAGTCGCGATCCATGGCGCTGTCCGGTTCCGTCCAGAGCGGTTCCTCGGGGCTCAAGGGCTTCGACGCGAACACCCCCGTTTCCGCCACCACCGCGCAGGAGTTCCACGCCCAGGGGTACCGGTTCTGCGTGCGGTACGTGGGGCGCGAGGTGATGAAGTCGAACGACCTGACCGCGGAGGAGGCGCAGACGATCCTGGCGTCCGGCCTGGCGCTGATGCCGGTCCAGCACGTGCTGGACCCCGGCTGGAATCCCACCGCCGCCCTGGGCCAGGAGTACGGGGCCAACGCGGCGAAGTTCGCCGCGCAGATCGGCTTCGCCCCGGGGACCAACCTGTGGTGCGACCTGGAGTGCGTCGCCACCGACACCACGGCGCAGGACGTGATCGGCTACTGCAACGCCTGGTACGACCAGGTGGCGGCGGGGGGCTTCGTCCCCGGGCTGTACGTGGGGTACCAGCCGGGGCTGACCGGGCAGCAGCTGTACGCCAGCCTGAAGTTCCAGCACTACTGGGGCGCGTACAACGTGGACGTCTCCATCCCCAACCGGGGGTGGCAGATCAAGCAGTCCACCGGGACCTGCACGATCGGCGGGATCACCACCGAGTGCTACGACGACAACGTCACGATGACGGACCTCAGGGGCGGCCAGGTACTCTGGATGGCGGGAGCGTAGCCATCATGAGCCAGCATCCGTGGATCCCGCACTACGCGGCGGGCACCCGGGCCGAGATCGACCCGATCGCCTACCGGCACCTCCCCGACATGGTGCGCCAGTCGTCGGCGCGCTTCGCGTCGCAGACGGCCTTCACCCAGTGCATGCCGAACGGGATGGACGCGTCGCTCGGCTACGCGCAGGTGGAGCGGCTGTCGGACGAGTTCGCCGCCTACCTCCGCCACACGCTGCGGCTGAACCAGGGGGACCGGGTGGCGGTGCAGCTCCCCAACTGCCTGGCGTACCCGGTGGTGGCGTTCGGCATCCTGAAAGCGGGGTGCGTGCTGGTGAACACCAACCCGCTCTACACGCCGCGCGAGATGATCCACCAGTTCAACGACTCGGGCGCCCGGGTGCTGGTGATCATCGACATGTTCGCGGACCGCCTCCCCCCGGTGATGGCGGAGACCGGGATCGAGACGGTGGTGACGGTGGGGATCACGGAGTTCTTCCCCCTCCTCTCGTCCACCATCATCCGCGCCGTGCTGCGCTACGTGAAGAAGCAGCTTCCGCCCGTCACCGTGCCGCACACCGGCTTCCAGGAGACGCTGGCGGCGGGGCGCGAGAGCATCGCCCAGGGCGTCGACTTCGCCGCGTACGTGGAGGGGATCGGGCTGGATTCGGTGGCGGTGCTGCAGTACACCGGAGGGACGACGGGCGTGTCCAAGGGCGCCATGCTCTCGCACCGCAACCTGCTGGCGAACACGGCGCAGATGCTGGAGATGAACCAGCGGACGTTGGACACGGGGACGGAGTGCGTGCTCACCGCGCTCCCGCTCTACCACATCTTCGCCTTCACCTGCAACCTGCTCGTCTTCTACCAGGGAGGGGGGTGGAACGTCCTGATCCCCTCGCCGCGGCCGCCCTCCAACCTGCGCAAGGCGTGGGAGAAGTACCCGGTCACCTGGTTCTCCGGGGTGAACACGCTCTTCGGCGCCCTCGCCGCGGAGCCGTGGCTGGCGCAGAACCGGCCCAAGCACCTGAAGATGGCGGTGGCGGGCGGGATGGCGCTGCAGGGCGCGGTGGCGCGGCGCTGGACGGAAACCTCGGGGACGCCGGTGGTGGAAGGGTACGGGCTGACCGAGGCCGCGCCCGTGGTGTCGTTCAACCCGCTGGGACGGGTAAAGGACGGGAGCATCGGGATCCCCCTCCCCTCCACGGAGGTGCGCTGCGTGGACGACGCGGGGAACCGCGTGGGGCCCGGGTCGCCGGGCGAGTTGGAGGTGCGGGGGCCGCAGGTGATGCTCGGCTACTGGCAGCGCCCGGACGAGACCGCCCGGGTGATCGAGGACGGGTGGCTGCACACGGGCGACGTGGCGGTGATGGACGAGGAGGGGTACTTCCGCATCGTGGACCGGATGAAGGACATGATCCTGGTCAGCGGCTTCAACGTGTACCCCAACGAGGTGGAGGACCGGATCGCCGATCACCCCGGGGTGCGCGAGGTGGCGGTGATCGGGGTGCCGGACGAGCGGAGCGGGGAGGTGGTGAAGGCGTTCGTCGTGCGGCGGGACCCGGGGCTCACCGAGGAGGCGGTCGTGAGCCACTGCCGCGAGACGCTGGCGGCGTACAAGGTCCCGAAGCAGGTGGAGTTCCGGGACGAGCTCCCCAAGACCCCGATCGGCAAGATCCTGCGCAAGGCGCTCCGGGTCGACCCGGTCGCGCAGGGGCAGGCGGGCTGAGCCACGATACTATGCGGCGAAGCGAAAATACGCAGGGCGGCTCCCGGTGGGGAGCTGCCCTGTTCGCTTCGTGAGGCGTCCGGCCTACGCCAGCGCCTGGGGGACGCGGTAGATCCACCCCTCCCGCTCCAGGGTGGCGCGCTGCTGCGGGTGGACGCGGAAGGGCTGCTCCAGGTCGTTCCGGACCAGGAAGGTGGTCAGGCAGGCGAGCACGGCGTCCCACGCGTCCTCCAGCGCTACGGCGGTGGCCTCCAGGCACGGGTGCGCGAAGGTAAGGTACGGGCGCAGGGCGGCGGGGCGGGCGCGCACCTCGCCCGGGCGCGAGGGGGTGCGCCGGCAGCGGATCCCCAGGTCGGTGAGGGTGACGGACGGGTACACCTCCACCAGCGTCGTGGGGGCGCCGGGGCGGGGCGCCTGGGGGAG
>JAFAYN010000218.1 GCA_019240375.1 Gemmatimonadota bacterium | reverse complement strand
GTGGTCGCTGGCGAGCCGGTGCAGGTCGTCTCTCCTGCCGCCGACTTCCCGCTGGAGGTGATCGACCTCGCCGCGCTTACGCCGGAAGAGCGCGAGGCGGAGGTGCAGCGGCGTGTTAGGGCCGAGGCGACCGCTCCGTTCGACCTCGCCGCCGGGCCGCTGCTCCGCGCCACGCTCCTGCGCCTGGAGGACGAGGCGCACGTGGTGCTCTTCACGATGCACCACATCGTCAGCGACGGCTGGTCCACCGGCGTGCTCGTGCGCGAGATCTCCGCGCTTTACGAAGCATACGCCCGGGGCGAGGCGGCGCGCCTGCCGGAGCTGCCCGTCCAATACGCCGACTTCGCCGCGTGGCAGCGGGCGTACCTCTCTGGTGAGGTGCTGGACGCGCAGATCGCCTACTGGAGAGAGCGGCTGGCCGGAGCGCCGCCCGTGCTGGAGCTACCGACCGACTTCCCGCGCCCGGCGGTCGCCGGTACCGAGGGGGCGACCGTCTCCTTCGCGCTGTCCGCCGAGACGACGCAGGCGCTGCGGGGGCTCGCACGTGCCGAGGGTGCGACGCTGTTCATGGTGCTGCTGGCCGGCTTCCAGGCGCTGCTGGCGCGCTACAGTCAGGAGGACGTGGTCGTCGGCTCGCCCGTCGCGGGGCGCAACCGTGTCGAAGTCGAAGGGCTGATCGGCTTCTTCGTCAACACGCTGGTGCTGCGCGGCGACCTCTCGGGCGATCCGAGCGTGCGCGCGCTGCTGGGGCGCGTGCGCGAGTCGGTGCTGGGGGCACACGCGCACCAGGATCTCCCCTTCGAGCGCCTGGTGGACGAGCTGTCGGTGGAGCGCAGCCTGGCGCACACACCGCTCTTCCAGGCGATGTTCACGCTCGAAGACGTGGACGTCGCCACCAGCCTGCACCTGGGCGACGTCGCCGCGGAGCGGCTGGAGACCGGGAGCGGCGCGACCAAGTTCGACCTGACGCTGGGGATCGCCGAGCGGGGCGACCATCTGACCGGCCGGCTGGAATACCGCACCGACCTGTTCGAAGCCGCCACCGTCGAGCGGATGGCGGAGCACCTGTCGATCCTGCTGGCCGGGATGGCGGCGGACGCGGAGCGCAGGGTCTCCGAGCTGGACGTGCTGGGCGAGAACGAGCGCGCACAGGTGCTGGAGGCGTGGAACGACACCGCACACGAATACCCGGCGGACCTGTGCATCCACCAGCTCTTCGAGCGGCAGGTGGCGCGTACGCCGGACGGCGTCGCGCTGATCTTCGGGGGGGAGACGCTCCGTTACGCGGAGCTGGACCGGCGCGCCGATCGCCTGGCGAACGCACTGCGGCGCCGGGGCGTCGGACCCGAAGTGCGGGTGGCGCTGTGCATGGAGCGGAGCGTCGAGATGATGGTCGGCGTCCTGGGGGTGCTCAAGGCGGGTGGTGCCTACGTCCCCCTGGATCCCGCCAGTCCGGCGGAACGGCTCGCGGGGATGATCCACGACGCCGGCGCGCCGGTGGTGCTGACCCAGGAAGGGCTCGCCGGCCTCCTCGCGGGAGCCGGGGCTGAGGTCGTGCGCCTGGACGTGGACTGGCCCGCGATCGCCCGGGAATCCGACGACGCACCCGCTGCCGGTGTCGGCCCGGATCCCGAAGGGCTGGCGTACGTGATCTTCACCTCCGGCTCCACCGGCACTCCCAAGGGAGTGGGCGTCTCGCACCGCAGCGCCGTGTCCCACCTGTGGTGGGTGCGGCACATGGTGCTGCGCGGCGTCGAGATCCTGCCCGCCACGACGCCCCTGTTCTTCGACGCTTCCCTGAAGCAGGTGGTGGGGCCGCTGCTGCACGGGGCGGCGGTGTGGATGCTGGACGGGGACACGGTGCGCGATCCCGCGGCGCTGCTGCGGTCGCTGGAAGGGCGTGAAGCGGTGGCCCTGAACTGCGTCCCTTCGCTCTGGCGGATGCTGCTGGAGCGGGAGGGAGCGGAGCACGCGCTTCGCGGGCTGCGCGCCCTGCTGCTGGGCGGTGAGGCGCTGTCGGCGAGCCTGCTGGAGCAGACCTTCCGGCGGTTCCCGGGGGTGGAGGTCTGGAACCTGTACGGGCCCACGGAAACGACGGTCAACGCGGTCGCGGGGCGGGTGGAGCCCGGGGGTGCGGGAGCGATCGGGCGCCCGGTGGGGAACGCCCGGGCCTACGTGCTGGACGCCCACGGGCACCCCGTGCCGGTGCGGGTGCCGGGAGAGCTGTACGTGGGCGGGGCGGGGGTGGCCCGTGGGTACGTGGGCCGTCCCGACCTGACGGCGGAGCGCTTCGTCCCCGATCCGTTCGCGGCCGAGCCGGGAGCGCGCGCGTACCGCACCGGCGACCGGGTGCGCTGGCGGACCGACGGCGAGCTGGAGTTCCTGGGGCGCGTCGACCACCAGGTGAAGGTGCGCGGCTTCCGTATCGAGCCGGGCGAGATCGAAGCGATGCTCGCCGAGCACCCGCAGGTGCGCGAAGCCGTGGTGCTGGTGCGCGAAGACGTGCCCGGGGATCCGCGGCTGGTGGCGTACCTCACGGCCGAAGGGGAGGCGCCGGCTCCGGCCGAGCTGCGTGCGCACCTCAAGGTCCACCTCCCGGACTACATGGTGCCGGGTGCCTTCGTCGCGCTCGACGCGCTCCCGCTGACGCCCAACGGCAAGGTGGATCGCAAGGCCCTCCCCGCGCCCTCCGCGGATGCGGGTGTGGACAGCTTCACGGCGCCGCGCACCCCGTCCGAAGAGATCCTGGCGGGGATCTGGGCGGCGATCCTGGGGGTGGAGCAGGTCGGCGTCCACGAGAGCTTCTTCGCGTTGGGCGGGCACTCGCTCCTGGCGACGCGGGTGATCTCCCGCATCCGCGAGGCCTTCGGCGTCGAGCTGCCGCTGCGGGCGCTCTTCGAGACGCCCACGGTCGCGGAGCTTGCCGCGCGCGTGGACGGCGAGCGGCATGCCGGCGGCACGCAGGCACCGCCGCTGGAGCGCGTCTCGCGCGAAGCTCCGCTGCCGCTCTCCTTCGCCCAGCAGCGGCTGTGGTTCATCGACCAGCTGGAGCCCGGCAGCGCCACGTACAACATGCCCGCCGCGCTGCGGCTGCGTGGCGCGCTGGACGTGAATGCCTTCGCCCGGAGCCTCACCGCCCTGGTCGAGCGCCACGAGACGCTGCGCACCACGTTCCAGGTGGTCGATGAGGAGCCGGTGCAGGTCGTCGCCCCCGCGGCCGACCTCCCGCTGGAGGTGGTCGCCCTCGCCGCGTTCGCGCCGGAAGAGCGCGAGGTGGAGGTGCAGCGGCGTGTTAGGGCCGAGGCTGCCACTCCCTTCGACCTCGCCGCCGGGCCGCTGCTTCGCTCCACGTTGCTGCGGCTGGACGAGGACGAGCACGTGGTGCTCTTCACGATGCATCACATCGTCAGCGACGGCTGGTCCACCGGCGTGCTCGTGCGCGAGGTCTCCGCGCTCTACGAGGCATTCGCCCGTGGTGAGGCGCCGCGCCTGCCGGAGCTGCCCGTCCAGTACGCCGACTTCGCCGCCTGGCAGCGGGCGTGGCTCTCCGGCGACGTGCTGGACACACAGATCGCCTATTGGCGCGAGCGGCTGGCCGGAGCGCCGCCCGTGCTGGAACTGCCGACCGACTTCCCGCGCCCGGCGGTCGCCAGCACGGAGGGGGCGACCGTCACCTTCGCGCTGTCCGCCGAGACGACGCGGGCGCTGCGGGGGCTCGCACGTGCGGAAGGCGCGACGCTGTTCATGGTGCTGCTGACCGGCTTCCAGGCGCTGCTCTCTCGCTACACGGGGCAGGAGGACGTGGTCGTCGGCTCTCCCATCGCCGGGCGCAACCGGGTGGAAGTCGAAGGTCTGATCGGCTTCTTCGTCAACACGCTGGTTCTGCGCGGCGACCTCTCGGGTGAGCCGAGCGTGCGCGCGCTGCTGGGGCGCGTACGTGAGGCGGTGCTGGGGGCGCACGCGCACCAGGATCTCCCCTTCGAGCGCCTGGTGGACGAGCTGTCGGTGGAGCGCAGCCTCGCGCACACGCCGCTCTTCCAGGTGGTGCTCACGCTGGAGGAGGCCCGCCGCGAGTCGCTGCACCTGGGCGACGTGCAGGCGGAGCGGCTGGAGACGGGGAGCGCGACGGCCAAGTTCGACCTTCACCTGAGCCTGAGCGACGAGGGCGAGCGGCTGAGCGGGCGCGTGGAGTACCGCACCGACCTCTTCGAGGCGGCGACCGTCGAGCGCATGGCTGCCCACGTGTCGGCGCTGCTGGCCGGGATGGCCGCGCAGCCGCAGGCGAAAGTCGCCGAGCTGGAGGTGCTGAGCGAGAGCGAGCGCACGCAGGTGCTGGAGGTGTGGAACGACACCGCGCGTGAGTACCCGCGTGAACTGTCGCACCAGCTCTTCCAGGCGCAGGCGGAGCACACGCCGCACGCGGTCGCGCTCGTCCACCAGGGCGAGTCGCTGAGCTACGTGGAGCTGAACCGTCGCGCGAACCGGCTGGCGAACCACCTGCGCGGGCTGGGTGTCGGGCCGGAGGTGCGAGTGGGTGTATGCCTGGAGCGCACGCCGGAGCTGATCGTCGCGCTGCTGGGGATCCTCAAGGCCGGTGGTGCCTACGTGCCGCTGGATCCAGCTTACCCGGCCGAGCGCCTGGCCTACATGGTTGAGGATTCCGGCGCGTGGGTGATCGTCACGCAGGAGCGTTTCGCGGACCGGCTTTCGGATGTGCGTCTCGTCCGTGTGGACGCCGACCGCGAGCGGATCGCGGCGGAGAGCGACGTCGCGCCGACTACGGGTGTCATGGCGGAGAATCTGTCGCACGTGATCTTCACCTCGGGCTCGACGGGTCGGCCCAAGGGCGTGATGATCCGGCACGGCAGCGTCGCCGTCCTGCTGCACTGGCTGCGCGAGAACGTATCAGACGAGGAGCGTTCCTCGGTCCTGTTCTCGACGTCGATCAACTTCGACGTGTCGGTGGCGGAGATCTTCGGCACCCTCTGCTGGGGCGGCACCCTCGTTCTGGTGGAGAACGCCCTGGAGCTGCCGAGCGTCGCGGATCGGAACATCGTCTACGCGAGCATGGTCCCCACCGCCGCCGCCGAGCTGCTGCGCAGCGGCGGGATCCCGGCCAGCGTGCGGACGCTCAACCTCGGCGGCGAGGCGCTGCC
>JAFAYN010000412.1 GCA_019240375.1 Gemmatimonadota bacterium | reverse complement strand
CCACCCCGTTCTCCCCCGCCTCCAGCAGGATCGGGAGGAGGCGCATCGCCTCGGCCAGCTTCCGCTCGCCGATCAGGTCGAACCAGGACCAGCGGTCGTAGCGCGGGAGGCTGCCACCCACCGCGCGCACGTCTTCCAGGGTGATCCCCGGGCGGTCGGCGGCGTACCCGGCCAGCTTCGACAGCTCGGAGGAGAGCGTCCCCAGGCTGGTGCCGATGGCGCTCACCAGGGCGCTGGCGGCGTCGGGCTCCAGCGTCTTGCCGTGCACGGCGCTCGCCTGCTCGATCAGCCACCCCGGCGCGTCCATCGGGTCCAGCGTCGCGAACTCCACCGAGTACGCCTGCTTCTGCAGCTCGGTGTAGAACTTGGCCTTGGAGCCGGCGGGGATCGCCGCGGACACCACCAGCACCAGCCCCTGCGGCGGAGCTACGGCCGCGGCCTCCACCGCCTCGCGCGCCTTGGGGGAGAGGCCCTGCCCGTCACGCACCACCACCACCCGCCACTCGGCCATCATCGGCGGGGTAGCGATCATGGAGGCCAGCCCCTCCGGCGACACCTCCGCCCCGGACAGGAGGTCGAAGTTGAAGTCGCGGGTGGACGGGTCCAGGTACGCTTCCACCACGCGGCTCACCGCCTCCTCGCGGAGGTAGTCCTCCTCGCCGTGGAAGAAGAAAACCCCGCCCGTCCTGCGGTCGCGGAGGGTGCGGAGGAGCGCTTCGTAGCTGAGCTGCGGCACGGGTCGAAAGGGGAGATCGGGACGGGTGCTCCGGGAGCGTCAACGATACCGTTCCGGCGGCGCGTGCGACACCCCCACGACGAGAACGGCCCCGGAGAATCGCTCCCCGGGGCCGTCATTCGATGCTCCTCTTCGCCTGCTTCCTACCGGCCGGCCACCTGGAAGGCCACCGACGCGGGGATCGGCTCACCCACGGGGTAGTAGCGGAACAGGAGGTGCTGGTCGCGGTCGGCGAGCGCGGCGGGAGACAGGTCCCGGTGCAGGAGCGCCGTGTGCCTGAGCAGCGGCCCGGCCATGAAGAGCGCGGGAAGGTCGCGGTCCGGCGCGCCGGCGGTCACCGCGGGGAGGCGGTACGGGCCGGAGCCGGTGCGCAGGACCGGGAGCCACGCCGCGAGCGCCAGCGCCGCCGCGATGGAGAGCACCGCCGACGCCGAGGTGCCGGAAGCGGTCTGCCCCGGCGCCCGTGTCTCCCGTTCCAGGTCGGAGATCCGGTTCTGCAGCCGGGGCAGGAAGTCCGCGGAGGGCTCCAGCTCGGGGAGGTCGGCGACGAGCCGGGTCCCCTTCGCCACCACCTGGTCGTAGCGCGCGCACGACGCGCAGACGTCCAGGTGCGCCTCGAAGTCCCGGCTCATGTCCGGCGGGAGGAAGCCATCCCGGAACTCCGAATACAGGTCGAGAAAGGTCGCGCAGTCCACCATAAGCCACACCCGCAAGCTCAGAGAACCCCCGCCGGCTCGCCCGGAGCCGGCAAATCCGCATCCTTCTACGCGGAATCGCTTTGGGTGTTCCCGCCGCTCCCGGCGGACGGAAACACGGAAGGGCGCCGAAGCTTCGGCGCCCTTCCGTGGTGGCTCGGACCGGGGATGGATTCGTGAAGCCTTTCCCTCCTGTCGGGATGCGCGTCAGTCCAGCAGCGGCGCGATGATCTGCGCGAAGTTGTTCCGCGCGCGGTTCAGCCGGCTCTTGACCGTCCCCAGGTTGCACCCGGTGATGTCGGCGATCTCCTCGTACGTCTTCCCCTCCATCTCGCGGAGGACGAACACGGTGCGGTGGTGCTCCGGGAGCTCGGAGACGACCGACTCCACCATCCGGCGCAGGTGCCGCTTCCGGAACAGGTCGTCGGGGCGGTAGGTGTTGTCCTCCCACTCCAGCGGCCGCTGGTCGGCGTCCCAGTTCTTCTTGATCGCCTGGAACAGGACCAGCGGGTTGCGTGACCGGTTGCGCAGCTCGTTCTTCGCCAGGTTGGAGGCGATGGTGTAGATCCAGGTGGAGAACTTCTTGGTCTGGTCGAACCGGTGCAGGTGCCGGTAGACGCGGATGAAGGTCTCCTGGACCAGGTCCTCGGCGCGCTCGCGGTCGCCTGTGGTACGGTATACGAAGTTCAGGAGGCGCGTCTGGTAGCGCTCCACCAGCTCGTCGAACGCCAGCTTCTCTCCGGCAAGGAACTGCGCAACCACCTCGCTGTCGTCGAGCTCCCTGAGCACGACGCGCGCGGAGCGGGGTTCGGTCGCGCCCCTGGAACGCAAGGCTAACAGCTTCGTCATACGAACCCCCTGGATGATACTGCGTGGTGATCCCGGGACGCGCAGGCGCGGCGTACCGCGAAATCGTCGTCGGGGTCGTGAAAGGGCAGGCCACGTGCCGGCCGCCTCCCTGGTCGCAAACCCCGCTTCTGCAAACGCTTACCTCCGCCCCCACCTTCCCCTCCCCCGCCCGACCGTCCTCTTGCGAGGACGGGAACCGGTTCGATGTGACACCGGCGGTCGGCCGCTCGTTCGAACCCTCTCCCCCGGTACTACGGTTCCCGCGACCGGACGGATTCGTGATCCGCCCGGACCGGCCAGCCGTCGAGTCTGTGCGAGGGGAGGAAGGAGGCCCGGGAGGGCGGCCGCACGGTCCGTCCGTGCGGCCGTGGGGCTCTCAGAGGCCGAGAACGAAGCCGGCGGCGTACAGCACGGTGCAGATCGTCTTCCCGTCGGTGATCTCCCCGTCGCGGATCATCTCCAGCACCCGCGAGAAGGGGAAGCGCACCACCTCCATGAACTCGTCCTCGTCCCGGGACTGCGCCCCCTCCTCCAGCTCGCTGGCCAGGAAGAGGTGGATCTGCTCGTCGGTGAAGCCCGGGGTGGTGTAGATCATCGTCAGCCGCCGGAGCTTCCCCGGCCGCAGCCCCGTCTCCTCCTCCAGCTCCCGCCTCGCGACCTCTTCCCAGGGCTCGCCCTTCCGGTCCGGCTTCCCGGCGGGGATCTCGTAGATGTACCCGCCGGTGGCGTAGCGGTACTGCCGGACCAGCACCACCTCTGGGTCCTCCTCGTCCAGGCTCCCCACCACCGGGAGGACCGCCGCGGCGCCGGGGTGCCGCATCATCTCCAGCTCGCCGACCGAGCCGCCCGGGAAGCGGACGGTGTCCACGCTCAGGTTGACCACCCTGCCGTCGTAGATCTCGCGGGACGACACCCGCCCCGGCTCGCCCGCTCCGGCGCCGGTCTCCGATTCCGTGTTCATGCTCTGTCCATTTGTGATTGAAAGGTGTCATCACCCCGCCGGACGTTCAATCCCGTAAGCCGAAGCTTAACGAGATCTTAACAAGTCCCTATGCACGAACGCCCCGCCGGGGGGCGGGGCGTTCGTGCCGGACGGGGAGCCCGGCTACGCCTCCAGCTCGGCCACGTCGTAGACCTCCACCTCGCCGATCTCCTCCAGCGCGCCGCGGATCTGCGTGGCGTCCCCCACCGCCACGGCCACCATCTCGTCGGGGCGGAGGTGCGCCCGCGCGGCCCGCAGCACGTCGTCGGCGGTGACCTCCAGGATCCGCTCGCGGTACCGGTCGAAGTAGTCGTCGGGGAGGCCGTAGGCGGCGATCTGCGCCAGGCGCGCGGCGAGCCCGGTGGTCGTTTCCAGGCGCAGCGGGAAGACCCCGGCAAGGTAGCTGCGCGTGTCGTCCAGCTCTTCCGGGGCGACCGGGGCGTCCCGGATCCCCTCGACCTCACGGAAGATCTCGCGGAGCGCGGGGGCGGCGAACTCCGTTTCCACGGCGGTGGAGACCAGGAAGGGGCCGGGCTCCCGGCGCGCCACGAACGACGAGCTGGCCCCGTAGGTGTAGCCGTGCCGCTCGCGCAGGTTGAGGTTGATCCGCGAGGCGAAGGCCCCGCCCAGGACGTGGTTCATCACCACGGTGGGGACGTAGTCCTCGTGCCCGAAGGGGATCCCCACCTGCCCCACCCGCAGCGCCACCTGCACCGAGCCCGGTCGGTCCACCACGTACACGCGGGGGACCCCGACCCGGCGCCGCACCTCCACCGGGGGGGTGGCGTCCGGCGCGCCCGCCCAGTCGCCGAAGCTCGCTTCCACCAGCCCCGCCACCTCGTCGAGGGTGACGTCGCCGGCGGCGATCACCGCCGCGCCGGCGGGGAGGTAGCGCCGGGCGTGGAACGCCGCCACGTCCTCGCGGGTGAACCCCTGCACCGAGGCGGGGGAGCCGCCGAGCATCCGCGCGAAGGGCGTCCCCGGGGCGAACACCGCCCGCATCGTCACCTCGTCGGCCAGGGAGCCGGGGTTGGCACGGCGCTGGGCGATGGCGGCCAGCCGCTCGGCCCGCACCCGGTCCACCTCCCCGGCCGGGAAGTCCGGGCGCCGCACCAGGTCGGCCAGGATCCCCACGGCGGGCTCCAGCCGCGAGCGGAGCGCGGTGAAGCCGACCTGGGTCGAGTCCCACGAGACGCCGGTGTCCTGCATCACCCCCAGCCCCTCCAGCTCCTCGGCGATCTCCAGCCCGGTGCGCCCGGCTGCCCCCGCGTCCAGCAATTCCCCGGTGAAGTAGGCGATCCCCTCCCGTCCCGGGTCGTCGTTCCGCCCGGCGGCCGGGAGGAGGAC
>JAFAYN010000457.1 GCA_019240375.1 Gemmatimonadota bacterium | reverse complement strand
CGCCAGCGACAGGGTGATGGAAAGGGCCTTGAAGAACTGGCCGACCACCCCCTGCAGCAGCCCCAGCGGGACGAAGACCACCACCGTGGTGAGGGTGGAGGTGGTCACCGGCCAGACCAGCTCGTTCACCGCCTCGCGGATCGCGGTGCGCCGGACCGGGGTGAAGGCCAGGTGCCGGGCGATGTTCTCGGTGACCACCACCGAGTCGTCGATCACCAGCCCGATGGCGATCGCCATCCCCCCCAGCGACATCAGGTTGAAGGTCTGCCCCAGCATCCACATCCCGAAGACGCTGATCGCCATGGTGATGGGGATGGAGGCCGCACTGATGGCGGTGATCCGCCCGTGGCGCAGGAAGAGGAGGAGGATGACCACCGCCAGCACCGCACCCACCACCATTGCGTCGCGCACCGAGCCCACCGCCTCGCGCACCAGCACCGCCTGGTCGTAGATCGGCTTGAGGCGCATCCCTGCGGGGAGCGTCTTCTGCAGGGCGGCCATCTCCTTCGCCACGCTGTCGGCGATGGCCACGGTGTTCCCGCCCACCTGGCGCGACACGTTGATCAGTGCCGCCGGCTTCCCGTCGCCCGCCACCAGGCTGACGTGGTCGGCGGTCCCCAGCCGCACCGTGGCGACGTCGCGGACGCGCGTCCCGGGGCGGACCACCACGTTCGCCACGTCGTCGGCGGTGTGCGCCTCCAGGTCGGTGACCACCAGGTACTGCTGGTAGTCCTGCGTCTCGCGCCCCACCGCCGCCGAACGGATCCCGGTGCCGATCGCGCTCGCCAGGTCGGCGTAGCTGAGCCCCAGGGTGGTCATGCGCTCCGGGTCGGCCACCACCTCCAGCTCGCGCACGTCGCTCCCCTGCACCTCCACCCGGCTGACACCGGGGATGCGGGAGATGACGGGGCGGATCTGATAGAGCGCCGCGTCGTACAGGTCGGTGGTGCTCGCCCCGGTCAGGTTGTACGAGAGGATGGGGAAGACGGTGGGGGTCAGCCGCTCCACCTGGATCGCGACCCCCTCCGGGAGGTCCGGCTGCACCTGGTTGACCCGCGCCTGGGTGAGCTGGAGCGCCTGCGCCATGTCGGTCTTCGGCGCGAAGTCCACCGAGATCTCCACGCTCCCGCGGATGGAGCGCGAGCGCACCCGCTGCACGCCGGGGACGTTGCCGACGGCCTCCTCCAGCGGCCGGGCGATGGAGAACACCACCTGCTGGGCTCCCAGCGCCGACCCCTGCGCCACGATGGCGATGCGGGGAAAGGTCAGCTCCGGGTAGATGGCCGAGGGGAGGCGGAGCGCCGCCCAGATCCCGGCGCCGCTGAGCAGCGCCACCGCCAGGTAGATGAACCGCCGCTGTCCCGCGAGCGCGTCGACCAGCCTCATGGACCCGTCCGCCGGACGTGCGCCCCGTCCTGCACCCCGTAGGCGCCGCCGGCCACCACCGTTTCCCCGCCGCGCAGCCCCCGGGCGATCTCCACCACCGTCTCGTGCCGCTCGCCCACCGTCACCGGCCGGGCGTGCGCCACCCCCGAAGCGTCCACCACGAACACCTGCGACCCGCCCTCGGCCGGGACCACCGCCTCGGCCGGGACCGTCACCGCCGAGGCGCGGCTGGCGACCTCGATGGTCGCGAACACGTCCTGCCCCACGAACAGCGTCCCCGCCGGGTGCGTCAGCGAGGCGCGCACGTCCACGCTCCCGTTGGCGGTGTCGATCACCGCGCCCACCCCGGTCACCACGCCGTCGCCCAGCAGCGGCCCCCCGGCCGTCCGCCCGGCGCTCAGGTGAACCGGCTGCCGCGGCTGCACCCGCGAAGCCTGGTCCGGGGGGACCGACAGGTGCACCTCCAGCCCGCGCGGGTCCACCACCTGCACCAGCGTCTGCGCGGGGTCGGCCTGCGCGTTGAGCCGGGCGCTCACCGCCGAGACCACCCCGGAGATCGGAGTGCGGAGCATGGCCTGCGACTGGGTGCTCCGCGCCTGGATCAGGGCGGCGTTGGCGTCGGCGAGGGCGGCGGCGGCGGTCTCGGCGTCCTTGCGCGGG
>JAFAYN010000314.1 GCA_019240375.1 Gemmatimonadota bacterium | reverse complement strand
TCCCCAACGCTCCCGCCCTTGATCAACCATCCCCTGGACCGGCACCTGGGCCTCGCGCCGGGTGCGGAGTTCGACCTGATCCGGCGCTTCGTGCCGCGGGCGCCTGCTGCGGCGCGGGCCGACGTGCGCGTGGGACCGGGAGACGACTGCGCCGTGGTGGCGGGGAACGGGATCGTCCTTTCCACCGACATGAGCGTGGAGGGGACCCACTTCCGGCGCGACTGGCTCTCGCTCCGGGAGATCGGCTACCGGGCGGGGGCTGCGGCGCTCAGCGACCTGGCCGCGGTGGCGGCACGGCCCATCGGGGTGCTGGTGTCGCTGGCGCTTCCCGAGGGCGACGCGGGCGACCCCGCGGTGGAATTGATGTCCGGGGTGCGGGAGGCGGCGGAAAGCGTCGGCGCCACGGTGCTGGGAGGGGACGTGACCCGCTCCCCCGCGCTGGTGATCGACGTCACCGTGGTGGGGGAGGCCGCCCACCCGGTGCTCCGCTCCGGGGCGCAGCGCGCCGACGAGGTGTGGGTCACCGGCAGCCTCGGGGCCTCGGCGGCGGCGGTGGACCGCCTCCTTCGCGGGGAGCGCACGCCCGCGGCGGCGCGGGAGCGCTTCGCCCGGCCTACCCCGCGGGTGCGCGAGGCGCTCTGGCTGCGGGAGCGGGGGCTCCCCCGCGCGATGGTGGACCTGTCGGACGGGCTGGCGGGGGACGCCGCGCACATCGCGACGGCGAGCGGGGTGGCGGTGCTCCTGTCGCAGGAGCTGATCCCGGTCCACCCCGTGGTGCACGAGATGACCTCCTCGCCGGAGGAGGCGCTGCGCTTCGCCATGGCCGGCGGGGAGGACTACGAGCTCTGTTTCACCGCGGCGGTGGGGAGCGTGGAGCCCCACTGCCTGGCGTTCGAGCGCGACCTGGGGACCCGCCTCACCTGCGTGGGGCGGATCGGTGGGGGGGACGGGGTGTGGTGGAGCGATCCCCTGGGACACCGCACCCCCCTGGAGCTTCGCGCGTTCCAGCACTTCTCGGAGGGGGCGTGATCCGTACCATCTGGTTCTTCCTGGTCGTCGCCGCGGCGACCATCTTTTATGGGGTGTGGTCGATCGGGGCCTCCCTCTTCGGGGTGAAGGGGACGCTCTACAGCCGCCTCACGCAGTCGTGGGCGCGGGCGATCCTGCGCGCGGCCGGGGTCCCGGTCACGACTGGAGGGGTGGAGAACGTCCGCCCCGACGAGCCGCAGATCATCGTCTCGAACCACGTGTCCTGGTTCGACATCTTCGCCATCGCGGCGGTGCTCCCGCTCCCTTTCTACTTCGTCGCCAAGAAGGAGCTGGAGCGGATCCCGCTCTTCGGGGCCGCGTGGAAGGCGGCGGGACACATCTCCATCGACCGCTCCAACCGCCAGAAGGCCATCCAGAGCCTGCGCGACGCGGGGGAGCAGGTGCGCCGCGACCGGGGCTCGGTCATCATCTTCCCCGAAGGGACGCGCTCCCGCAGCGGACGGCTCCAGCCCTTCAAGAAGGGGGCGTTCTCCCTGGCCCTGGAGGCCGGCGTCCCCATCGTTCCCACGGTGGTGACGGGGAGCTACGACATCATGCGCCCCGACTCGTGGACCGTCCACCCGCAGACGGTGCACCTCCGGTTCGCGGAGCCCGTCACCCCGGCGCCGCGCGAAAGCTCGGACGCGCTGACGGAGCGGGTGTACGCGATCATCGCGGAAATCCTGGGCGAGTCGGACCAGCTTCCCCCGGAGGCGTGACCCCCACCCGCGCCCGCGCCGCGTGCAGGGTGCGGCCGACGGCCGCGATCCAGGTCGGCGGGAAGCGGGACGGATCCGCCGCCCACTCCCGCAGCACGGGGACCGCACGGTCGATCCCCAGCTTCTCGTCCACCACCGCGGCCACCAGGATCCCACCCATCCCGCGGAGCCGCCGGCTCCACTCCGGCCCCACCTCGTCCTCGAAGCCGCGGGCGAGCGCCAGGAAGTCGTCCTCGCCGAGCCGCGCGTGCCGCTGGCTCCGCAGCAGGCCGGCCGCGCCCAGCAGCTTCGCGTACCCCTCCCTGCGCTCGGGAAGCGCCTCCACCAGCTCGTCGTGGAGCAGCTCCAGGTGGTGCTCCAGCAGCCACCGCGGCATCCCCCGGCACGAGAGCACCTCCCCCAGCCAGAGCACCTGGCGGTCCACCCCCTCCTGGCCGTGCTCCGCCAGGGTGGCGATCCACGCGCCGTCGCTGGCTCCGAAGCGGGCGCCCCTCGCGCCGTAGCGCGCCTCGTAGTAGGGGAACTCCCGGCGCGAGCGCTCGTCGGCGCGCAGGGCGGCCCGCACCTCGCGGGGGTCGCCGCTGACGGGGTGGCTCCCCGCCTCGGGATTGAGCTGCCGGGCCTGGACGAAAGGCGACATGGATCGGGTCACGGGTGGGACGGAGGCTCGCTTTCTCGCTGCCGTCCGCCGCAAAGCGCGGGCCCTGGCGGTGCCGGGCGGGCACGGAAGCTGCCCCGCTCCCCGCGCTTTCGATCACCCGGAGCGAGGAGGAAGCATGGCGGTGAGGTTCCGTACCACGGGGTGCCTGGCGAGCATCGTCCTTTCGGTCGTGCTGACCGTCGTCCTGAACCTGCTGCTCCGTGCCTGCTCGTCCGGAGGCGGAGGCGGGCCGTCGTGGTAGTCGGCGGCTACTGCTGGAAGGCGCGGGTGGTGTCGGTGGGGCACTCGCGCACGGGGGTGGGCTCGTCCCGGTCGCTGTCGGACAGCCAGCAGTCGTCGTACACCGAGCAGTAGCACAGCCGGGCGGAGAGCCGGGTCTGCGCGCCGGCGAAGAAGCGCACAGTGCGCGGGTTTTCCGGGAGGACCAGCGCCTCCAGCGTGGTCCCGGGGAGGAGCACCGTCCCCCGGCCGACGTGCGTGTAGACCAGCGCCGGCTCCGACTCGCCGGTCAGCGCGCGGACCACGTCCGACCACCGGCGCCGCGGCTTCCCGTCCACCCGCACCTCGAACGTCCGCACCCGCGCCGGCCCCACCCCCGCGTTTTCCACCCGCCAGCGGTACGGCATCCCCCGCGCGTAGCTGTTCCCCTGCATCACGTACGGCCAGGCGGAGGCCTTCTGCTGCTGGCGGGAGATCTGGGCCTGGTAGACGGACACCGCCACGGCGGAGAGCGCGGCCACGACGGCGGACAGGGAAAGGACGCGGTCCACGCGGTCGGCGAGCGGGCGTTCGGATGCCATGTCGGGGTGCGGAGAAGGGGGTGCGGGGGATCGTGACGGTACGCCGACAAACGGCTGCCCGCCCGGCCGCCTGTCAAGGGCGCGGTCCCCGTTCCGGGGTCCGTCAGGTGTGCGTGGGTGTGCGCTCCCGCCGCGCGAAGCGGAGGGGCAGGCGCTCGGGGCCGTGCACGTGAAAGGCCTGGCGCGGCTCCCACGGGGCGTCGCCGGCCGGCTCCAGCTCCGCCAGGGTCTCCATGAGCGCGGGGAGGGCGACGCGGGCCTCCAGGCGCGCGAGCGGCGCCCCGATGCAGAAGTGGATCCCGTGCCCGAAGGCGACGTGCGGGTTGGGGTCGCGCGCCACGTCGAAGCGGTTGGGGTCGGGGAAGCGCGCGGGGTCGCGGTTGGCGGAGCCGATCATCGCCAGCACCAGCCGCCCGGTGGGGATCGTCTGTCCGCGCAGCTCCACCTCGTGCCGCGTCACCCGGAACATCGCCTGCACGGGCGAGCGATGACGCAGCACCTCCTCCACGGCGCTGGGGACGAGGCCGGGCGTGTCCCGGAGCCGGGCGAGCTGGTCCGGGTTCTCCACCAGGCTCAGCACCGCATTGCCGATCAGGTTGGTGGTCGTTTCGTGGCCGGCCAGGAGGAGGAGCTGGAAGAAGCCCAGGAGGTCCTCGTCGTCCAGCCGCTCGCCGTCCACCTCGGCCTCCACCAGCCGGCTCAGCAGGTCTTCCCTCGGCGCGGTCCTGCGCTCCTCCAGCAGCACCGCCAGGTACCCCTCCATCTCCGCGTGCACCGCGGCGAACGCGCTCACGGCCCGCTCCGCCTCGGGACTCCCGGAGACGGTGTGGATCAGCCCCATGACGGCGTCGCTCCAGCGCCGGAAGCGGGGCCAGTCCTCCACCGGCGCGCCCAGCATCTCCGCGATCACCATCAGGGGGAGCGGGACCGAGAAGTCGGCGACCAGCTCCATCTCGCCGCGCTCCACCACCCGGTCCAGCAGCCCGCCCGTGATCTCGCGGATACGCGGCTCCAGCGCCGCTACCGCCCGCGGGGTGAAGGCGCGGGTGACCAGGGCGCGCAGGCGGGTGTGGCGCGGCGGGTCGGAAAAGAGGAGCCAGCGCGCGGTCCGCGACCCCGGCGGCGACACCACGGAGCTGAAAGCGTCGTGGTCGTTCAGCGCCCGTTTCACGCTGTCGTAGTCGAAGAGCATCCACGTCCCGGTCCGCGGGTCGTGGAGCACGGGGGAGGCGCCGCGGACGCGCTCGTACAGCGGGTAGGGGTCGCGGCGCGCTTCGGCGGAAAGCAGGTCCAGCATGGCTCACGTCCTCCGCGGCTCGGGGTCGGTGGAAGGTGCGGGCGAGGATCCCGAGGGCGCGAGCCCGCGCAGGACGGTCTCGACCACGGCGCCGGCGAGGTCCTCGTCGACGGGGCCGCCGGTCAGGAGGTAGCGGTGGAAGAGCGGACCGCCGAGGAGGTCCACCGCGAAGTCGAGGTCTGTCTCCGCGCGGAGGTCGCCGCGCGCGACGCCACGTTCCAGCACGCGCCGGACGGCCTCGCGCCAGGTGGCGACGAAGCCGGCGCGGACGGCCCGGGCGATCGGCTCGCTGCGCGCCATCGCGGCCACCAGCCCGGAAAGGAGCGCCGCG
>JAFAYN010000153.1 GCA_019240375.1 Gemmatimonadota bacterium | reverse complement strand
GACAGCCTCCCGCTGGAATCGCTCCCCAGCTTCACCACCGCGGTGTCGGACGTGCGCGGGCGGGTGGTGGGGAACGTGTCGGTGCGCGGCACCCGGGCGAACCCGGACGTGCGCGGCGTGGTGAACCTGGACATGGGCTCGCTTCGGCTGGTGCAGCCGGGGCTCGCCCTGCGCGACATCGGCGGGACCGTGCGGGTGCGGGGAGACACCGCGGTGATCGACTCGCTGGTCGCCCGGAGCGGCGGCGGGCCGATCCGCGTGGCCGGCGGGCTGGACCTGAGCACCCTCACCCGCCCCGGCTTCGACCTGCACCTCACCGCCCGCGACGCGCAGGTGCTCAACAACCAGCTGGGGAAGCTCCAGTCCGACGCGGAGCTGGCGATCACCGGCCCGTGGACGGGCGCCCACGTCACCGGCCACGTCCGCGTCCAGCGTGGCGTGCTGTACGCCCCGGAGACCGGCGCCGGGAAGCGCATCGACATCGACGCGCCGACCGTCGCCGTCCTGGCCGACACGGCGGCGCTGCGGATCGTCACTCCCAACCCGCTGCTGGCGAACCTGCGGGTGGACGTGGACGTGGCGATCGCCCGGGACACCTGGGTCCGCAACTCGGCGGCGAACGTGGAGATCTACACTCCCGCCGAGACGGGCGCGCTGACCGTCAGCATGAACCGCGCGGCGCAGGCGCTGACGCTCCAGGGGACGATCAACACCGAGCGCGGCGAGTACACCTTCGCCGGGCGCCGCATCCAGATCACGCAGGGCTCGGTGATCTTCCGCGGGGAAACTCCGATCGACCCGATCCTGCAGATCACCGCCGAGCAGCAGGTCCAGCTCGCCAACCGGCCGGCGTTCGCGATCCAGCTCCTGGTGGGGGGGACGCTCAAGGCGCCCCGCCTGACGCTGGAAAGCAACGCGCAGCCGCCGGTCTCGGAGTCGGACCTGCTCAGCTACTTCGCCTTCGGCGAGTCGTCGTCCTCGCTCCTCCAGCCCGAGACGGGCGGGAGCGTCGGCGGCCGGTCGGGCGGGGGCGGCGCCCTCCTGGGGCCGCTGGGGGCGCTCGCCACGCAGCAGCTCGGCGCGACGGCCGTGGGCGCCGTGGTGGACCAGGCGGAGCAGCAGACGCGCCGCGCGCTGCACCTGGACGTGTTCAACATCACCCCCGCCCCGCTCCCGCCGGAGCTGGCGGTGCAGGGCTACCTCAACATCTTCCGGGGGGCGCAGTTCGAGGCGGGGCGGTACCTCGGGAGCCGCTGGTTCCTCGCCGGGCAGGGACGGACGGCCGCGATCATCCCGGGGCTGCGCCTGGAGTACCGCACCAACCGGGGCTTCCAGTGGGTGACGAGCTGGGAGCCGCGCTACCTGCCGCAGCAGCCGTCGCTGACGCTGTCACAGACGCCGAACACGACCAACGTGTTCGGGCTGTTCCTCCAGTGGCAGCGGCGGTACTGAGCCGAAACCGCCGCCGGGCCCGGTGGGCATAGGCCCCGCATCTCACCACCCCATACGATGACGACCACCGACGAACCGCTTCGCCGCTGCGCCTGGGCGGGGAGCGACCCGCAGATGCGCGCCTACCACGACGAGGAGTGGGGCGTGCCGGAGCGCGACGGCCGGGCGCTCTGGGAAAAGCTGATGCTGGACGGCTTCCAGGCCGGGCTGGCGTGGATCACCATCCTCCGCAAGCGTGAAGCGTTCCGCCGTGCCTTCCAGGGCTTCGACCCGGAGGTGGTGGCGCGCTTCGGTGAGGCCGACGTGGCGCGGCTGCTCGCGGACCCCGGGATCGTCCGCTCCCGCGCCAAGATCGAGGCGACCATCGGCAACGCCCGCGCCTACCTGGCGATGCGGGACGCGGGCGAGGACTTCGCCGCCTTCGTCTGGGGAATGGCGGGTGGCGCGCCGATCCGGAACCGGTGGACGGGGAGGGGCGACGTCCCGGCGAAGACCCCGCTCTCGGAAGAGATCTCGGCGGCGCTGAAGAAGCGCGGGTTCAGGTTCGTCGGCCCGGTCATCGTGTATGCCTGGATGCAGGCCACGGGGATCGTGGACGACCACGTGGTCGACTGCTTCCGCCACGGCGCGGACCTCCCCCCGCTTGTTCCATCGCCCCGACCCGCGTAAGATCCGGTGCCGCCCGGCAGTGGTGCCCGGGCGGACGGGGAACACCGGCCGGGAGCGAAAGGCGGCATGGCGGGATGAAGGAGGTCGTGTACTCGGCGGATTCGCAGCTCCACTCCCCCGGCTCCTTCGCCGCCGGCATCGGGGCCGACGCGCGCGTGTCCCCCCCGGTGGCGTGGCAGCTCTTCCTGCGCCGGCTACAGTCGGAGCACCGGCGGAGCCTGCTGGGCTACCTGTGGCTCCTCCTCCCGCCGCTGGCCACCACCGGCGCGTGGGTGGCCCTGAACGCCGCCCGGGTGCTGACGGTGGGGCGCACCGACCTCCCGTACCCGCTGTACGTCCTGACCGGCACCGTGCTCTGGCAGCTCTTCGTGGACGCGCTCAACGCCCCGCTCCAGCGGCTCACGGCGTCGCGCGCGATCCTCACCAAGAGCCGGATCCCCCACGAAGCGTTCCTCCTGGCGGGGGTGCTGGACGTGCTGTTCAACTTCGCGGTGCGCCTGCTGGTGCTCGTCCCGGTGCTCGCGTGGTTCGGGGTGCGTCCCGCCGCGTCGATGCTCCTGGCGCCGCTCGGGGTGGGGGCGCTCCTCCTCCTGGGCTTCGCCCTGGGGCTCCTCCTCGCGCCGGTGGGGCTGCTGTACCCGGACGTCCCGCGCGGGCTCACCCTGGCGACGGGGATCTGGTTCTTCCTGACCCCCGTCCTGTACCCGCTCCCCGTCACCGGGGGCGCTTCCGTGCTGCGCGTGGCGAACCCCGTATCGCCCCTGCTGACGACGGCGCGCGGGTGGCTTACCGGTGGGGCGGCGGCACCCGCGCCGGGGTTCGTGGCGGTGGTGGCGGCGAGCCTGGCGGCGCTGGCCGTGGGGTGGAGCTGCTACCGCCTGGCGCGTCCCCACCTGGTCTCGCGGCTGTAGGCGCCCGGGGAATGATGGACCTGGTCCGGAA
>JAFAYN010000071.1 GCA_019240375.1 Gemmatimonadota bacterium | reverse complement strand
TGTAGTTGTCGGTGATCCACCCGCCCAGCGTGGGGCCCAGCGTGGGCGCCACGATGACGCCGAGGAGGAACACCGCCTGCACCATCCCCTGCTGCTCGCGCGGGAAGATCTGCCGCAGCGTGGCCTGCGCCGTGGAAAGGAGCGCCGCGCCGCCCGCTCCCTGCACGATCCGCCAGAACACCAGCATCTGCAGGCTGTGCGAGGTCCCGCACATGAACGACGCGATCACGAAGATCACGATCGAGGCCGAAAGGTAGTTCCGCCGCCCGAAGGTGGCGGTGAAGAAGGCGGTCATGGGGAGGACCACCACGTTGGAGAGGATGTAGCCGGTGCTGACCCAGCCGATCTCCTCCTGCGTCGCCCCCAGGTTCCCGGCCATCTGCGGGAGGGCGACGTTGACGATGGTGGTGTCCAGCACCTCCATGATGGCGGCCGTGATCAGGCCGAGAAGGATGAACCAGCGGAAGGCGCTGATCCCCGAGTTTTCGGACGAGGCCTCCTCGGCCTCCCGCGGCGGGGCCGCGACGGCGGTCCCGCCGCCCCTGTTCGTGTCGGATGTCAACTGATTCTGCTCGCGTTGTGGGTCTGTGCCGTACCGTCCTCCATCGAACCTTCCCGCCCGGGATCCGGGCCCCGGTTCCGCAGCCCGTCGGTGAGGAGCGCAGCGATGGCGGCCACCTGCTCCCTCCGTCCCTCCCCCTCCGTCCCGGCGCGGAAGACGCGCTCGTCCATCCCCAGCAGGCACTGCGCCACCAGCGCGGGGGGGACGTCCCGGCGGAAAAGGCCGGACTCCTGCGCCGCCGCGACGTTCCCGGCGATGGCCCTCACCAGCTCGTCCTTGGTTACCTCGGCCGCGGGCGGCTGGAAGAGTCCGATCTCCGTCAGCTCCGGGTTCTCGTCCAGCGCGGCGAAGAAGATGGTGTTCGCCCGCAGCACGTACTCGTGCGCCTGTCCGGGCGCGAAGTCGCCCGCGAAGCGGATGCGCCGCAGCGCCGCGAGCATCCGCTCGCGGAAGCACGCCACCAGCTCGTCGTACGCCGCCTCCTTGTTGGCGAAGTACAGGTAGAACGACGGCTGCGAGAGCCCCGCCCGCCCCACGATGTCGCTGACCTTGGTCTCGTGGAAGCCGTTGCGTGCGAACTCGTGCATCGCCGCCTCCAGCAGGCGGGCGCGGGTCCGCTCTCCCTTGGTGTGCCGGGCGGCCTCCGCCCCGCTCTCCTCCTTCGCCTCCATCCTTCCCTTCCTCCGGGTCGTCGGGCCGGGGACATTGTGAACGTCATGATACTGAGGAGTAATATTACTCGCAAGTATGGCAAAGGTGCCGAAACGGCGGCGCCCCCGGAGCACAATGCTCCGGGGGCGCGTGGGCGTCGCGGTGGGGCGGTCCCTACCTCACCCCGTCCGGGTCCCGCCCGTCGCGGTCCCGCCGGCACCGCAGCACCACCTGGTACCGGTTCCCCAGCCAGTGCGCCACGCTCAGGTCGGCCCACCCCTTCGCCACGAAGCGCCCGCGCAGCTCCGCGACGACCGGCTCCGTCAGCGGCCGCTCCGCCTCCACGATCACCGAGGTGTGCCCGCCGGGCGGCTCCTTCGCGATCACCTGCTCCAGCGTCTCTTCGAAACGGTCGCAGAAGCCGCGCTCTTCGGGGGTGAGTCCGCTCATGGAAGGCCGCTGGGAGGTGGAAACGTGTGTCGTGTGCCGGAGAAGATGAGACGCGCGGCGCTCCACCGCAAATCCCGGGGAGCGGAACGATTGCTGCGAGCCCGAAAGGCCATGCACAGACTCGTTCTCCTGCGGCACGGGCAGAGCACCTGGAACGCGGAAAACCGCTTCACCGGCTGGACCGACGTGGACCTGACGGAGCAGGGGAGGGAGGAGGCCCGCCACGCCGGCCGGCTCCTGGCCGCGGCGGGCTTCGGCTTCGACGTGGCCCACACCTCGCTCCTCCGGCGGGCCATCCGTACCCTGTGGATCGCGCTGGACGAGATGGAGCTGATGTGGATCCCCCAGCACCACTCGTGGCGGCTGAACGAGCGGCACTACGGGGCGCTGCAGGGGGACGACAAGGCCGAAGCCGCGGCCAGGTTCGGGGAGGCACAGGTGCACCTCTGGCGGCGCGGGTACGCCGTCCGCCCGCCCGCGCTGGACCCTGCCGACCCTCGCTTCCCTGGCCACGACACGCGCTACCGCGGCCTCGCCCCGGAGCAGCTCCCCCGCACCGAGAGCCTGGAAGACACCGTGCGCCGCTTCCTCCCGTACTGGGAGGAGCGGATCGTCCCCGGGGTCCTGCGCGGCGAGCGGACGCTGGTCGCCGCGCACGGCAACACCCTGCGCGCCCTGATGAAGCACCTGGACGGGCTGTCGGAGGACGAGGTCACCTACCTGGAGATCCCGACCGGCTTCCCCTGGTGTACGAGCTGGACGACGCGCTCCGCCCGGCGCGCCACTACTACCTGGGCGAGCCGGAGCAGGTCCGGCGCGCGCAGCAGGCCTCGCGCGAGCAGGGGAGGGCGACACCCCGTCCGGGGTGACCGCCCGGCGGGCGCACCCCTTCCGCCACGAGGCGCGAGGATGTAGGATAGGGGGATTCCGCGAGAGGGTCCGGCGGGTGGGGAAAAGGAGCGGGGCGCCGCTCGTCCGCGACGCCCCGTCCGGCGCTAGCTCCGTCCCTCCGTGCAGTGGACCTCGATCAGCAGCCGCTTCCAGCTCGGCACGTCCGTCCCCCGCACCCGCACCGCCACCGCCGACGCCGCTCCGCCGCGCAGGAGCCAGGGCGCGAGCCAGGCGTTGATCTCCGGCGGGAGGTGGCCCACCGGGTCCCCGTCCATCAGGTGGACCCAGACCGCGGGGTCCTCCTCGCCGGGAGGGTCGGGAAGGAGGACGAGCCGGTCGCCGGGCTCCACCGTGTCCACGTGCGCCGCGCGCTCGCCGAAGACGGTGCCGTGCACGGTGGTCCGGAAGGTGGAGGGGTGATCGACGGGAAAGGGAGGGATCATCGGTGCACTCCGAAGCCAGAGACGCGCGGGGGAGGCCTCCCCCCAATGTAACCGGCGCCCATACCGTGCTCAAGCAGCTTGGTTCCGTGGAGAGCGGAAACCAAATCGGTGCTGGCGTTTAGTAATGACGATCCCGAACCGGGAGGAACGATGCCGACGGACCCGATCTACCTGGACTACTCAGCGACCGCCCCCCTCCGCCGGGAAGCGCGCGAAGCGATGCTCCCCTACATGGAGGGGTGCTTCGGGAACCCCTCCAGCCTGCACCGCTGGGGGCGCGAGGCCCGCGCGGCCCTGGACGACGCCCGAGACCGGCTCGCGGCCGTGATCGGCGCCGCCCCCTCCGAGGTGGTCTTCACCCGCGGCGGGACCGAGGCGGACAACATGGCCGTGCTGGGGCGGGCGCACTGCATGCCCCAGGCGCCGGTGGTGTGCTCCGCTATCGAGCACAAGGCGGTGCTCGCCACGGTCAAGGCCGCGGCCCGGCTGACCGGGGCGCCCTTCCACGTGGTCCCGGTGGACGGCGACGGAGTGGTCCGGGAGGAGCAGGTCTACGCGCTTCTCGAAGAAAAGCCCTCGGTGGTGTCGGTGATGTGGGCCAACAACGAGGTGGGCGCGGTCCAGCCCATCGAGCGCCTCGCCGACCGATGTAAGGAAGCCGGGGTCTCCTTCCACACCGACGCGGTGCAGGCCTTCGGCAAGCTCCCGGTGCGCGTGGACGAGGTCCCGGTCTCGCTCCTGTCGGTGAGCGCCCACAAGGTGGGCGGTCCCAGGGGCGTCGGCGCCCTGTTCGTCCGCAAGGGGACCAGGCTGCACCCGCTGATCTACGGCGGGAGCCAGGAGCGCGGCCTGCGCCCGGGGACCGAGGACGTGGCCGGGGCGGTGGGGCTCGCGGTGGCGGCCGAGCTGGCCGTACGCGACCGCGAGGCCGACATGGTCCGCCTGGGCGCCCTGCGCGACCGGCTGGAGGCCGGGCTGCGCGCCGCCATCCCCGACCTGGTGGTCAACGCCGCGACCGCGAAGCGCCTCGCCACGGTGCTGAGCGTGTGCATCCCCGGCGCCGACGCGGGGGCGCTGATCCCCGCGCTGGACCTGGAGGGGATCGCCGCCTCGGGCGGATCGGCGTGCTCCAGCGGCTCCAGCGAGCCGTCGTACGTGCTCGTCGCGATGGGGCTGGACGGGCAGGTGGCGGCCCCCTCGGCCAGGTTCTCGCTGGGCAAGGAAACGACGGCGGAAGAGATCGAGCGGGTCCTCGCCACGGTCCCGGCCGTGGTGGAGCGGCTGCGCTCCTTCGCGAGCGCGTGAACGGAGAAACGAAGCAGAACGGAAGTAACCAGGGGTAGAGATGGAGCAGGAGAAGCGTACGGTGCTGGTCGCCATGTCGGGCGGCGTAGACTCGTCGGTCGCAGCGGCGCTCCTGGTGGAGCAGGGGCACCGGGTGATCGGCGTCACCATGAAGACGTTCTGCTACTCGGACGTCGAGGGGGCGGGGAAGACGTGCTGCGGGCTGGACGGGATCATGGACGCCCGCCGCGTGGCCGACCGCCTGGGGATCCCGCACTACGTGTTCGACGTGGAGCGGGAGTTCACGCGCGACGTGATCGACGACTTCGTGTCGGAGTACGCTTCCGGGCGCACTCCCAACCCGTGTGTGCGCTGCAACGGGAACACCAAGTTCCGCGACCTCCTGCGCCGCGGCGAGATGCTGGGGTGCGACGCCATCGCCACCGGGCACTACGCCCGTATGGGGAAGGACGAGCAGGGCCGCCCCGTCCTACTCCGCGGGCTGGACGAGAAGAAGGACCAGTCGTACTTCCTGTGGGCGCTCCCCACGCAGCTCCTCCCCAAGCTGATGTTCCCGCTGGGTGAACTGACCAAGCCCCAGGTGCGCGAGAAGGCGCGCCAGCTGGGCCTGGTCACCGCCGAGAAGCCGGAAAGCATGGAGATCTGCTTCGTCCCCACGGGGAACTACGTGGACGTGCTCGAAAAGCGCCTGGGCAGCGAGCACCCCGCCCTCACCGCCGGAAAGCTGGTCACCCCCGAGGGCGAGACCCTGGGGGAGCACGCCGGCTACGCCCGCTACACCGTGGGGCAGCGCCGGGGGCTGGGCGGCGGGCGAGGGCTCCCGCTCTACGTCCTTGGATCCCGTCCCGAGACGAGGGAGGTGGTGGTGGGGACGCTGGAGCAGCTCCACCGCACCGACCTCCGGGTGGAGGAATTGAATTGGCTGGCCGCGCCCCCCACCCCCGGCGAGGAAGTCCGCGTGCAGATCCGCCACCGCGCCAGGGCCGTGGAAGCCCGGGTGACCGCCACCGGAAGTGACGGGGTCTCGCTGGAGTTCGGCGAGGCGCAGCGGGCGGTAACTCCCGGCCAGTCCGCCGTGATCTTCCGCGGCGACGTGGTGCTCGGCGGCGGCAGGATCGCCGCCTGAACGTCCTTACGTGGAGCGCGTACTCATGGCAGAGCCGGCTTACCGCATCGACATAGAGGATCGGGACATCGTCGTGCGCGTGCGCCGCGACATCCTGGATCGTGAAGAGGTGTCGCGTTTCCTGGATTATCTCGAACTCGAATCCATCCGCCGCCGCAGCCGGCTCTCCGAGGCGGATGCCGAGATCCTCGCGCAGGAGATCGACCGCGCCGCCTGGGACCAGAGCCGCATTCACGCTCGGGATCGATAGCGGGTCTCGTGTCCGTCCCTGTCGTAGTCGACACGAACATCCTCTTTTCCGCCCTTCTGAAGGATGAGAGCCACTTCGCCGAAGTCCTCCTCCGCTCCGAGCACCCGTTCTACGTTTCCGAGAGCGTGCTCATGGAGCTGTTCAGGCACAAGGAGAAGATCCTGCGCCTGAGCCGGCTGGAGGAAGACGATCTGGTGCGTTTCTATCACGTGTTGCTGCGCCGGCTGCACCTCCACAAGGAAGAGCTGATCGCACCCGAGCACTGGCGTACGGCCCAGGATCTCTGCCGGGACGTGGATGAGAGCGACACGCCTCACGTAGCTCTCACGCTCGAATTGCAGGGGCGGCTCTGGACGGGGGACAGGCGCCTGCGCGACGGACTGGCGGCCAGAGGCTTCGACCGCTTCTTCTCCCCCGAGCCGTAGGCAGACGCGGGCAGGATCGCCGCCTGAACAGGCGTGGGAAGGTCGCAGGGAGGTGGGTGTTCCTCCGCAGGCGGGGCGTATGTCCGAGCGAAGCGAGTTACGCACCCGCCGGAGGAGGAGCACCCGCCGACCGACAAAGAAGACGCCGGCAGTTCCATACCGGTAAACACGAAGGGGCGCCCGATGATGGGCGCCCCTTCGTGTTTTTCGCAGTCTGCCGGATCAGTCCAGCTCCCTGGAGTCGGCAAGCATCGCCTTGAGGCGCTCCTCGGGCACCTCGTGCACCAGCTCCTCGGCGTCCGCCTCGTCGCTCTCGTGCGTCACGAAGCGGGCACGGCGCTGCGCGTCCGAAAGGCAGTGGAAGATGATCTTGGGGCGCTCCGCTCCCCCGAACTTCCCCCCGGAGGCGTACGCCTCCCAGGTCAGCAGGTCGTCGTCGACGAAAACACGGCTCATGGATCAGGATTCCCGTTGGTCGCTGGGTCGGCTCAGTACTTCAATCCCGCGGCTTCCGCGAACTCCTCCATCAACTTCCGTTCCCGGTCGTCCAGCTCTTCGGGGACGCTCACCTGCACGCGGACGTACTGGTCGCCGCGGCGCCCGTCCTTCTCCACCCCCTGCCCCTTGATCCGGAAGCGCGTCCCGGACTGCGTCCCCGCGGGGATCCTGAGCACCACGCGCTTGTCGTCCACCGTCCGCACCCGGATCCGCGAGCCGAGCGTGGCCTGCGCCAGGTTGATGGGGACGGTGCAGACGATGTCCAGCCCGTCGCGGCTGAAGAAGCGGTCCGGCTGCACCCGGAAGGTGACCAGCAGGTCGCCCGCCGGGCCGCCGCCCGCGCCCTTCTCGCCCTGCCCGGGGAGCCGGATCTTGGAGCCGGTGTCCACCCCCGCCGGGACGGTGACCTGGATCTGCCGCTGCTGGCGGAGCTGCCCCCGTCCCTCGCAGGTGGGGCAGGGGTCGGTGGGGACCTTCCCCTTGCCGCCGCAGGCAGGGCAGGGGCGGGTGACCGCGAAGCCGCCCTGCCCGAAGACGATGTTCCCGCGTCCCTTGCACTCCGGACAGGTGACCAGGTCCGTCCCCGGCTTCGCGCCGGAGCCGTGACAGGTCGGGCAGTCCTCGGTGATCGGGACGGTGATGGGGAGCTTGCCGCCGCGCACCGCCGTCTGGAAGGGGATCTCCACCGCGTACTCGACGCTCTCCCCCCGCTGCGGTCCACCCTCGCGCCCACCGGCCCCGCCGCGCCGTTTGCCGAAGTCGAAGATGGAGCCGAACAGGTCGCCCAGCCCGCCGACGTCGCCGATGTCGTCGAACGAGAACCCGCCCGCGCTCCCCGGCGCCCCCGCCCCGGGCGCGCCGCCGGGCTGCCGGCCGAAGCCGCCCATCCCCCCGCCGCCCCCGAAGCCGCCGAACGCGCCCAGCTTGCGCATCTGGTCGTACTGCTTGCGCTTGTCCTCGTCCGAGAGGACCGAGTACGCTTCGGAGACCTCCTTGAACTTTTCCGCGGCGGACGCATCGTTCGGGTTGGCGTCCGGATGGTACTTCTTGGCGAGCTTGCGGTACGTCTTCTTGATCTCGTCCGCGCTCGCGTTCTCCGCGACCCCAAGGATGCGGTAGAAATCCTTCGTTGGTGTCGGCATGGTCCGTCCGGTGAGTCAGGAACCTCCGGCCGCCCGCGGCGCGGGCGGCGGAGCGGCGCCGTTCATCCCTCGTACTTCTTGACGCGAACCCGGGCCGGGCGCAGCAGGGTCCCCTTCAGCCGGTACCCCTTCTGGAACACGTCGGCCACCGAGTTGTCCTCCTCACGGGACTCCGCCGGAACCGTCATCAGCGCCTCGTGCACGGCCGGGTCGAACGGCTCTCCCGCCGGCTCGATCGCCTCCACCCCCGCGGCCTCCAGCACGCGGTTCAGCTTGCGCTCCACCATCTGCGTCCCTTCCAGGAGGGCCTGGGCGGTCGCCGTCTCGGGGTTGAAGTGGGCCACCCGCTGCAGGTCGTCCAGCACGTCCAGCAGCTTCGCCGCCAGCTCCGCCTGGGCGCGGTTCCAGCTCTCGCTCCGCTCCCGCTCCACCCGCTTGCGGTAGTTGTCGAACTCCGCCGCCAGGCGGAGGTGCCGGTCGCGCAGGGTGGACACCTCGTCGGCGCCGGAGGGCTGCGGGGCCTCGGCGGCCGGGGGAGCGCCGGCGGACTGCCCGTCTGCGGATTCCGCCTGCGCCTGTCCGTCCGCGCCGGGGTCCGGGGAAAGCGAGGCGTCCGGCGTGTCGTCGTGCCGCTCCTCGTCGCTGTGCTTGCGTCTCGCGTCGGTCATCTCAGGAAGTGGGTCGGTTCATCGTCGGTGCGCCCGGCCGCGGCGGAGCGCCGGGCCGGGCGGAAGGGTCCCGCGGGCGAAAAAAGATCGCGCCGAACTGATGTTCCCGAGGGCAATCGATGTGCCACCCGCCGCTGCCGGAATGGCAGAGGCGGGCTGACACGCCGTGCGCCGGGGATCCGTTCAGCGCCGGGCGCCCAGGTCCAGCGAGCGGAAGCTGTCGAGGTAGACGAAGAGCGAGTAGACGGTGAGGATCACGGCTGCGCCCAGGGTGACCACCGACACGCCGAAGTGGAACTGCTGCCACCCGTGCCAGAAGTCGCCGTGCCACCCGTCCGCGCGTGCCTTTGACTGCAGCGCGTACCAGAGGATCGCCGTCCCGATGGAGAAGTTCTGGCAGACCGCCTTGTACTTCCCCGGCTTCCCGGCGGCCAGCACTACCCCGCGTTTCGCCGCGT
>JAFAYN010000597.1 GCA_019240375.1 Gemmatimonadota bacterium | reverse complement strand
GGGGACATGCCGCGGACCGCCTCCTCGAAGCCGGGGATCACCTGCCCCTCGCCCAGCGTGAACTCCAGCGGCTCGCGCCCCTGGGAGCTGTCGAAGGCGCTCCCGTCGTCGAGCGTGCCGGTGTAGTGGACGCGGACGGTGTCCCCGTCTTTCGCCTGTGCCATACGGTTCCTTTCAGGTTGGGAGGTCGCCGCGCCCGGCGGGCGGGGCCGGGCGCGGGGACGCAAGAACGCAGCCGCCCGGCGCTACTCGCCGCCGAGCGCGCGGACGATCTCCTCCTCGTCGTGCTCCTCGTCGAAGACGAACACCACCCCCTCCACCGGGACCACCTCCACCAGGGAGGTGCCGGGCGCCGGAGCGCCGGAGAGCGTCATCAGCCCCTCCTTCTCGCTCCCCAGCTCCAGTTCGATGGCGGAGCCGAGCATCCCCTCCGACACCTCGCCGCGCAGCTTCCCCTTGCGGATCTTGGTCCCGTTGGGGAGCCAGGTGCCGGCGCGGATCAGCGGGTAGCTGGCGCCTGCCGCGACGTTGGAGGCACCGGTGACGATCTGCCGCCGGGTCTCGGTGCCGTCGTCCACCACGCACACGCGCAGCCGGTCGGCGTTGGGGTGCTGGGTCACCGACTCCACCCGCCCCACCACGATGGGCTGGAGCAGCTCCCGCAGCGGGGCGACGCGGGCCACGGGGAAGCCCTTTTCGCGCAGTCGGTCGGCGATCTCTTCCGGGGTGCCGGCGAGCGAGGGGACGCGGGTACGGAGATGGCGAAGGCTGAAGTTCACGGAGCGCTCCGGAAAAGGTTCGGGGATCGGGCGGCCCTGAAGGTACCGGAACCGGGCGCGCGGGGGAACGGGCGGGAACGCGAATTGTAACATCTGCGCCGTTTGTGTGTAGCACACGCCGAGCGCGGCCCACGGGCGTGGGCGCGCGCTCGCCGTTCCTCACTCCAGACCTTCGGATCCGTATGAATCAAGCCTCCCGCGTGCCGCTGCTGGCGCTCGCCCTGCTCGCTTCGGCGGGCGGCGCGGCCGCGCAGTCCACGGACGGTGGTGCCGGCGTCCCGGACACGTCGCTCTTCGCCCCGCTGCAGCTCTGGCCCTCGCCCACCGCCATCCGCACCGGGTCGGGCGCGCCCGGCTCCGCGTACTGGCAGAACCGGGCCGACTACCAGCTCAGCGCCACCATCGACACGGCGGCGAAGACGCTGCGCGGCCAGCTCCGGCTGCGCTACACCAACAACTCGCCGGACACGCTCCGCTACGTCTGGCTGCAGATGGAGCAGAACGCGTTCAAGAGCAACTCGCTGAACTCGTACTACTTCTCGGCCGACTCGCGCTTCGGGGCGCGCGGCTTCGAGGGGGGCGACGTGGTGGAGAAGCTGGTGCAGGTGGGCGGGGACGGGCGCGAAACGCCGCTCCGCTCCCGCACGCAGGAAACCATGATGAAGGTGGACCTGGCCGAGCCGCTGGCCCCGGGCCGCACCGCCACCCTGAGCATCGCCTGGCACTTCCTGGTCCCGGAGCACGGCGCCGACCGGATGGGACGCGACGGGGCGCTGTACGAGCTGGCGCAGTGGTACCCCCGCGTGGCCGTGTACGACGACGTGCGCGGCTGGAACACCGAGCCCTACCTGGGGCAGGGCGAGTTCTACCTGGAGTACGGCAACTACGACTACGAGGTCACGGTCCCGGCCGGGTACATCGTGGCGGGGACGGGGATGCTGACCAACCCGCAGGAGGTGCTGACCGCCGCACAGGTCTCGCGGCTGGAGCAGGCCCGCCGGTCGGACACGCCGGTGCACATCGTCACCGCGGCCGAGCTGTCGAACGGGGCCGCCCGCCCGCGCCGGACCGGGACGATGACCTGGAAGTTCCACGCCGACAACGTGCGCGACGTGGCGTGGGCCGGCGCTCCCAACTACCTGTGGGACGCCAGCTCGTGGAAGGGGATCCTGGCGCAGGCCTACTACCGCCCCAGCGCGATCGACCCGTGGCGCGACGCGGCCGACCAGTCGCGCATGTCCATCCAGGAGTACTCGGACCGCTGGTTCCGCTACCCGTACCCGCAGATCTCGGCGGTGGAGGGCCCGATCAGCGGGATGGAGTACCCGATGGTGGCGATGGAGGCCAAGAGCAAGGACGTGTACGACCTGTACAACGTGGTGACGCACGAGATCGGGCACATGTGGTTCCCGATGATCGTGGGCTCCAACGAGCGGGTGCACATGTGGCAGGACGAGGGTCTCAACACCTTCATCAACACCTTCTCCGAAGCGCGACGTTACCCCGAGCGCGGTGATCAGTTGGCGCGGGCGGGCGAGGAGCGAGCGCTCGAGCAGCAGG
>JAFAYN010000462.1 GCA_019240375.1 Gemmatimonadota bacterium | reverse complement strand
GCGGTGGTCACCGAAGTGGCCGTGGTGCTGGTGGACGTGACCCCCAAGGGACTCGCCACCCCGGTGCTGCGCCTTCCAGGAACGAAGTACAGCCAGGTGTTCGCGGTGGAGAACCCGTCGCTCGCGACGGACAACTTCGACATCCTGCTCCGCGCGACCACCGGGACCGGGGCCTTTCTCACGGTGGATTCCGTGACCGGCCCCGGGATCACCACCCGGGTACGGCCCGACAGCGTCCGGGTCTCCATCGCCCTGGGGACGACCCAGAACTACACCTTCTGGTACACCGTGGCCCCCGGGACCGCCGCGCAGAACGTGGACTACCTCAAGGCCCGGGGCGTCAGCCGCCCGACGCTGGCGGTGTCCGAAGGGTGGGCCGAAGTGCGCCGCGCGATCCCCTCACTGGCGATCTCCAAGTCGGTGAGCCCCTCGACCCAGAGCGCTCCCGGGACCGACCTGACGTACACGGTCCAGTTCGGCAACGTCGGCGAATACGCGGCGCGCAGCGTCACCCTGGTGGACGTGCTCCCCGCGCAGGTGGCCTTCAAGGTGGGGAGCATCCAGCAGACGCTCCCCACCGGGATCACCGTGACGGCGGCGTACTCGTCGAACGGGGGGACGAGCTGGACCTACACGCCCGTTTCCGGCGGGTGCGGGGCGTCCGCGGGCTACGACGCCTGCGTGAACCGGATCCAGTGGACCGTGCAGGGTGACTTCCCGCCGAACAGCGCCACCGCCGGGACCCTGAAGTTCGTGGTGCGGATCCGATGACTCGTTTCACTGCGAGGTCCCCGCGGGGGCCCGTGCATCACCCGACCCGTGGAGGGACCATGAGGCTCCGTTCTCGTCTTACGCTGTTGCTGTTCGCCCTGCTGCTGGGCGCGCTCCCCGCCCGCGCGCAGACGGCGGCGCCGCCCGCGCTGACGGTGACCGCCCGCAACCAGACCGCCGCGGCCGAAGCCGCCCGTGGCACCCCGCGGCGCGACGAGAGGGTGCGCGGCGGGGACGTGCTCCGCTACAGGCTGACCTTCACCAACGTGGGGAAGCAGCGGGTGCGGGGCGTAGAGCTGAAGAACCCGCTTCCGCCGCAGTTCCGTTTCGTGGCCGGGTCCGCGCAGGCCAGCCGCGAGGACGCGAAGGTGGAATACTCGATCGACGGTGGGAAGACGTTCTCGCCGCAGCCGATGGAGGAGATGGTGGTGGACGGGCGCCGGGTGCTGCGTGCGGCCTCGCCCGAGAAGTACACGCACGTTCGCTGGACGGTGGGCGGATGGGTGGCTCCCGGAGCCACGGTCACCGCTGAGTTCGATGCCCGGCTCGCCGCGTCGCCCCGCGGCACGGATGCACGCTAGTCGGTACCCCTCACTCACATTTCCCAACTCAGGACGGAGGACATGAGGCACACGCTACAGAAGATCGCCCTCGCCGCGATGCTTCTGGCGCCCTTCGCGGCGTCGGCGGCACACGCGCAGAGCCCCACCCCGGAAAACACGGTCATCACCAACACGGCGACCGTGACCTGGACGGACGCGAACAGCAACACGTACACGCAGCAGCAGGCCAGCGTCAGCGTGACGGTGGGCTTCGCCGCGGGCATCGACGTGACCGGTCCGGCCACCGCCACCCCGGGGAGCGCGAGCACCGGGAACGAGATCACCTACGTGATCGCGAACAACGGCAACGGCACGGACTCGGTGACCGTGTCCACCAGCGCCGGCGCCGGGCTCACCATCACCGGCTACAAGATCGGGTCGACGACGTACTCGACGCTGGCCGAGCTGAACGCGGCCCTGGCGGCCACCAGCCTGGCCGGCACCACGGGCACCGTTTCCGTGACGGTGGTCTACAACGTGGCCCCCTCGCTGGGCGGCCAGAACCTTCCGCTGTCGTTGACGGCCACCTCGCGCCGCACCAACACGGTGACCGACACGCAGAGCACCACCGTGACGCCGCCCGCCACGGCCGGCGTGTCGGTGACGCCGGACGCGGGGACGGTGAGCCGCCTCCCCAGCAACGGCACGCAGTACACCGCCACCTTCACGGTCAACAACACCGGCAACACGGCGTACACCTTCAACCTGGGCGCCGCCGCCAGCAGCGGCGCGGTGATCAGCATCGTGTCGGTGAACGGCACGGCCGGGGCGAGCGGGAGCATCGCCATCGCCGGGAGCGGGACGCAGACGGTGGACGTGGTCTACACGGTCGCCAACGCGGCCGCGGGCGCCACCTCCGACCTGACCCTGACCGCCACCGCGCAGGGGAACGCCGCGGTGACGGACAACGGCAAGTACACCATCACGGTGGTGCGCGCCGCGATCTCCATCACCAAGGAAGCGTACAAGGACGACGCGACCACCCTGCTGACGGGGACCGACAAGGTCCTGCCGGGGCAGTACATCCGCTACAAGATCACGGTGAGCAACACCGGGAGCGCCGCCGCGAGCAACGTGCACGTCAGCGACCCGCTTCCGTCGCAGCTGACCTTCCAGTCCACCGCGGACGACGGCACGGCCGGGTGGACGCTCGCCCAGTCGAGCGGCACCGTGACCGGCGACCTGACCTCGCTGGCGGGCGGCGCGAGCCGGTTCTTCTGGATCCGCGTCCAGATCAAGTAACCAGGGGAATCGGAGAGGAGATCGGGTGCGCAACCTCGTGAAGCGCATGGCGCAGGGACGCGGCGGACGCCGCCCGGCGATTTTCGCCGGGCGGTGGCTCGCCGCGGTCCTGCTGCTCGGATCGGTCCCGGCGGCCGCGCAGGGCGGTGGGACGGTCCCCGACTCCTCGAAGCTGGAAAACCGCGCGTACCTGAGCTACCAGGACGGCAACGGGGTGACCGGGTCCTCGACCGCGGTCGCTTCGGTGCTCCTGGAGCGCTCGGCCGGGGTGGTGGTGACACCGCCCTACGACGTGGTGATGACCCCCGGCGAGCGGCGCGTGCTCGCCCACCGGGTGGTGAGCCAGGAGGCCGGGGCCGACCACTTCCGCATGGAGGTGGCCGGCCCCGCCGGCTGGCGGACGACGCTGTACCGTGACCTGGACGGCGACGGGGCGCTCGGCCCCGGCGACCTGCAGGTCACGGCTCCGATCGACCTGCGGAGCGGCGAGGGAGCCGCCCTGCTCCTGGTGATCGACGTCCCGGACGACTACACCGGCAGCGGCGGCCCGGTGGAGCTCCGCGCGACGAGCACCACGAACGACGGGATCACGGGGTCCGCGCTCGACCGGGTCACCGTCCGCCGCGCGAGCATCGCCGCGGCGCTCGCGAAGACGGTGGACCGCTCCGAGGCGACCGCCGGTGACACCCTGCGGTACACCCTGATCCTGTCGAACCGCGGCGAAGGGGCTCTCCCCGGCGCTGTGATCCGCGACCCCCTCCCGGTCGGGGTCCGCTTCCTGGCGGGGAGCCTGCGCCTGAACGGCGCCCTCCTCACCGATGCCGCCGACTCCGACGCGGGGACGGTGGAGCGTGACGCAGCGGGCGGCGAGACGGTCCGCGTCCGCCCGGCGACGCTGCTCCCCGCCGCCAGCGCGACGGTGACCTTCGGCGTGGTGGTGCAGGCCGGCGCCCCCGAGGGCTCCCTCGTCAACGTGGCCGGGCTGTCGTACGCCGGGCTGACGGGCGAGGTGACCTCCCCCCCCGCCGAGACCCGCGTCTCGCAGGGGAAGCTGGAGCTGACCAAGGAGCGGCTGGGGAGCGACACGGTGCGCACCGGCGGCCAGGTCGTGTACCGGCTGGGCTACGCGAACCGCTCCGCCGTCGCCATCCGGGACCTGGTCCTGGTGGACACCCTCCCGGCCGAGCTGGTCTACGTGTCCGCGGACGGATCGCCGGAGGTGAGCGGGCAGGTGCTGCGCTGGCGGATCGGGACGCTCGCCCCGGGGACCTCGGGCGCGCTGAACGTGACCACGCGCGCCGTGCTCCCCGCCGGCTCCCGCGCCACCGTGGTCAACCGGGTGGTCGCGCAGGGCGCGAGTGCGGTCGCGGCCACGGCCGAGTCGACCCCGCTGGAGGTGCTCCCGCTGAGCGGCGACGAGCTGGAGATCCGGAAGCGGGTCGGAGTCCTGGAGGGTGGGGTGGGCGAGGCGGTCCCGTACACCGTCACCGTGCGAAATCGCGGCGAGGTCCCCATCGGCGGGATCGTGGTGCACGACCGCCTCCCCGCGGGGCTGCGCTTCGTCGCGGACGGGGTGGTCGGTGCCGACTCGGTGGCCATTGACGGCCAGGAGGTGCGCTTCTTCGTCGCGGGCCCGCTGGCCCCCGGCCAGGAGCGCACCGTGCGCTACGCCGCCACCCTGATCGCTCCCGGGGGGGGCACGGCGCTGGGGAACCGCGCCTGGGCCGAGGCCGAGCAGGGGCGCGTCCGCACGGACACGGCGACCGCGTGGGTGCGCATGCGCCGCGGCTTCGCTATGCAGGAGCGCACCCTGATCGGCAAGGTGTGGCTGGACGAGAACGGCGACGGGGTGCAGCAGGCCGGCGAGAAGGGCGTGCCCGGCGTCAACGTATGGAGCGCGGCCGGCGAGGTGGTGACCACCGACCGCCAGGGACGCTTCTCCTTCCGCAACCTGCGCCCGGGGACGCAGCTGGTCCGGCTGGACACCATCGGGCTCCCGGGCGGCTACGCCATCGCCCGCAACGGCGACGACATGGTGCAGGTGCGGATGGACGGGTGGACCACCCCGCGCGCCAGCTTCCGCCTGGTCCGCCGCCTCCCCTCCTCCGACTGGGAGCAGGTGCGCGTCGCCGGCAAGGGCGCGACCGGTCCCACACCCACCAGCGACGGGGACAAGGGCGGGGACGAGAACACCGTCGAGGTGCGCGCACGCCGCCTCCCCCCACGGGTGCCGCCGCTGCGCACCGACGAGGAGCGCGAGGCGGAAGAGCGCAACAGCCTGATCGAGGGCCCCGAGGTCCGGATCTTCGCCCCGACCGACGGGACGGTGATCGGGACCAACCGCCTGTTCGTGGGCGTGCGCGGCGAGGCCGGCGCGCCGGTGAAGCTGTACGACGGCGAAAAGCTCCTCCGCGAGGCCACCCTCCGCCCCGACGGGGTGTGGGACTTCATCGGGATCGACATCGCCCCGGGGCCGCACCACCTGCGGGTGTGGATGAGGAACTCCTGGCAGAAGGAGCGCTGGGACAGCGTGGCGGTGCACCGCTCCGGCGAGCCCGCTTCGTTCGAGATGCCGGCCCGGTCGCTGACGCTCCGCTCCGAGGCCGCCGCCGAGCGGCTGCGCGTCCGGGTGCTGGACGCGTGGAAGGTCCCGGTCGCCGACTCTCCGAACGTGACGGTGGCCGTGCGCGGCGCCGCCGTTACCTCCCCGGACGTGGACGCCAGCTCCGTGGGGATGCAGGTCCGCACCGAGCTGGACGGGTGGATGGAGATCTCGCTGAAGGGGGGCCACGAGGTCGGGCCGGGCGAGATGCTGCTCAGCTACCAGAAGCTCCGCGGGCGCGTCCCGCTCCGCGTTCTCCCCATCGTGCGGCCGATCATCGCCACCGGGATCGGGCAGGTGGGCGTGGGCGCCGCCCCGGGCGCGTTCGGCGCGATGACGATCAAGGGGGCGATCGGTTCCGAAACCTCGGTGAGCCTGAACTACGACTCGCGCCGCTCCGACCCGGACAACGACTTCTTCGCCGGCGGCTACGACCCGCTGGAGGAGTCGCGCTACCCCACCGTCGGTGACCAGAGCCAGGGACGCAACCTGGGGAGCGCCACGCAGGTGCTGTCGGCGCGGGTGGAGCGCGGCTTCGACTGGCTGGAGTTCGGCGACGTGCAGACCGCCGGCTTCGGCGGGGGCGACCGGCTCAGCGCCTACAACCGCTTCCTCACGGGGGTGAGCGGTCGCATGACCACCGGGGCGGTGGTGTGGCACGGCTTCGGGAGTGTGACCGATCAGTCTCTCGATCAGCGCCAGCTCCGCGGCGACGGGACCTCGGGCCCGTACCGGGTAGGCGGCGCGATCCGGCCGGGGACGGAGCGGGTGGCGATCGAAGTCCGTGCCCGTGAGAACGCGGCCCGCGTGGTCGCCCGGCAGGAGCTGGCCCGCTTCACCGACTACCAGGTGGACTACGAGACCGGCTACATCCTCCTGCAGCGCGCCGTCCCCGCGACGGACCCGCAGGGGAACCCGGTGTTCGTGGTCGCCACCGTCGAGCGCCGCTCCGGCGGGGACTCCCGCTTCGTGGGCGGGCTCCGCATGGAGATGGACGCGTCGCAGCTCCTGAAGGTGCGGGGGGTGGACTCGCTGGGGGTCGGCGTCTTCGGGATCCGCGACGCCGCCGGCCAGAACTACAGACTCGGCCTGGCGCAGGGGCCTGCGGTGGGGTACGACCTGTTCGGCGGCGACCTGCGGGTGCGCCGCAGGGGGCTCGAGGCGGGAGTGGAGATGATCCGCTCGGTACGCCCCGACTCGTCGGCGACCGCCACCCAGGCCCAGCTCTCCTGGACCATGGCCGGCGACCGGGCGCGCATGGAGGCCGGGTGGCTGCGGGTGGGCGACGGCTTCTCCGCCGCGGCCAACCCGCGTCTCGCCTCCGGGCTGGA
>JAFAYN010000359.1 GCA_019240375.1 Gemmatimonadota bacterium | reverse complement strand
GTACCGCTCCCGGGTCCGCGACGCGCTGATTCCCTTCGAGGTGGCGAGCGCGCCGGGGCGGCAGTTCTTCCGCAACGCCGGCTCGGCCGACCACCGGGGGGTGGAGGCGGGCGCCTCGGCGGCGCTGGGACGCGGGGTGGCGGGGCGGGTGGCGTACACCTGGACCGACGCGCGCTTCCGCCGCTACGTGGTGAACGGGACGACGCTGGACGGGAACCGGGTTCCCGGGATCGCCCCGCACCGGGTGGACGCACGCCTCGCCTGGGAGAGCGGCGCCGGCCCCTTCGCGGAGCTGGAAGGCCGGTACTCGTCCGCGATCCCGGTGGACGACGCCAACCGCTTCCGCTCCCCCGCGTACACGGTCACGGACCTGCGCACCGGCTGGGAGGGCGCGCGCAGGGGGACGCTGCGCGCCTCACCCTTCGTGGGCGTCAGCAACCTTCTGGACCGGGAGTACAACACCTCGGTGACGATCAACGCCTTCGGGGGGAGGTTCTACGAGCCGGGACCGGGGCGGGCGCTGTACGCGGGGGTGAACGTGGGGTGGGGGATGTAGGACCGCAGGTTACAGGGGACAGGTTACAGCCTGCAGGCCCCCTATCCCCCCGGCCCACAGCAGCCCCCTTGATCCCCCGCAAGCAGGAGAAAGGGGGAGAACTGCAAGGCAAAGCTGTAGTTGTCGTGCTCCCCTCCCCACCTGTGGGGGAGGGGTCGGGGGAGGGGGGCTGGTCGGGACTCTCGCGAATGCCGGCGCCGCACGCCCCCATCCGGCGCTGCACGGCAGGTGAAAAAAAAGGGTCGGCATCTCGCGTGGATGCCGACCTTTTCGTCGTTGCCGTTCCCTGCCGTTCCCACATTCTGTTGCGAGGGAGACTCGCCGGCCGTTTGGCGAGGCTCCCGTAGCGGTCGGGGAGACTCACGGCTGTATCGTGAGGCTCACCGGCCCCGCGGAAGAGACCGCGTAGTTTGCGGGCTCTGGAGCGGCCCACCACCACGAACTCAGTCCTCCCCCGCCGGAAGCGTGAACCGGATCGTAGTCCCCTGTCCGAGTTCGCTCTCCGCCTCCACCTGCCCCCCATGACTCTCCACCAGGTGCCGCACGATCGCCAGCCCCAGCCCCGTCCCCCCCTCCGCCCGCGACCGCGACGCATCCACCCGGTAGAACCGCTCGAAGATCCGCGGCAGGTGCGCCGCCGGGATCCCGCACCCCGTGTCCCGCACCTCCACCTGCACCCAACCCGTCCCAGGAACCGATGAAGCCGGGCCATCCCGCCCCGAAGTCACGCAGCAGTGGGTCGTCACGGTGATCGCCCCGCCGGAAGGCGTATGGCGCAGGGCGTTGTGGAACAGGTTGGTCAGGATCTGCCGGAGCGCCGACGGGTCCGCCTGCACGTGGTCGCACGCGGGGCTCACCTCCACGCGCAGCTCCACCCGCTTCACCACCGCGGCCGCCTCGAAGGCCGACCAGGCGTCCTCCACCGCTTCCACGACCGCGACCGTCTCCGGCTCCGCGCGCCAGCTCCCCGATTCGATGCGAGACAGGTCGAGCAGGTCGTCCACGATGCGCTGCAGCCGGTCCGCGTTGGCCTTGACCGTTTCCGCGAACTGCCGCCGGAGGTTGGGCGGGAGGTCGTCATCCAGCAGCGTCTCGCTGTAGCCGCGGATCGCCGTGAGCGGCGTCTTCAGCTCGTGCGAGGCGTTGGCGACGAAGTCGCGGCGGGCGCCCTCCAGCCGGCGCAGCTCGGACACGTCCAGGAACACCAGCACCGCACCCCCGCTGACGAGCGGCTGGGCGGTGGCGAGGAGCTGCTGGCTCCCGTACGCCAGCTCGGTGGGCGTCACCTGCTCACCGGCCAGGGCGCGCTCCACCAGCCGCAGGAAGGCGGGGCGGCGCGCCACCTCCTGGGGCGACAGCCCGTACGGGTCGTCGCGCAGCCCGAAGATCCGGCGCGCGGCGGGGTTGGCGCGGCGCACGCTCCCCTCCGGACCCAGCGCCAGCACCCCTTCCGACATGGCGTCGATCAGCGTCTGCATCTCGGCGCGCTCCCCTTCCAGCTGCCCCAGCCGCCGCTGCAATTCGCCCGCGAGCGAGTCCAGCACGTAGGCCAGCTCCCCCAGCTCGTCGCGGTGGCGGGGCTGCACCCGGCGCGAAAGGTCGCCGCCGGCCATGGCGCGGGCCACCTCGGCGGCCCGGCGCAGCGGACGGGTGACGGCCACGCTGAAGCCCAGCGACAGGAGCCCGGCGATCACCAGCGCGATCCCGCCGCCCACCACGATCCGCCGCTGGATGCGGGACACCGCCTCGTCCACATCGTGCAGGGCGATGGACAGTCGGACGATCTGACCGCGCGCGCCGGGCGCGGCCAGGTACAGCTGGTCGATGCGGATGGAGCGGCTGTAGCGCACCGAGCGCCCCACGCGCCCCTGCAGCGCGACCCGCACCTCGGGGCGGTTGAGGTGGTTCTCCATGTGGGCCAGCCCGGGGCCGTCCTCCTCCGAGTCGCCCAGCACCCTGCCGTTCCGGGCGATGAAGGTGACGCGGCGCCCGCTCAGCGCGCCCAGGCTGTCGGCGAGCCGGTCGGGGGGGACGTCGGGGCTCTGGCGGTGGATGGAGATGACGAGGAAGAGCTCGCGGCGCAGGCCGTCGGCCTCCAGGTCGATCAGCTGGCGGCGCAGCGTGAAGCCGACGGCCACGGTCAGCGTCGCGACCGTGGCCCCGATCAGCACCAGGTAGCTCAGGAAGAGCTTCTGCGCGGCTCTGAGCCGCGCCGGACTGCTCACGAGTGCGGGGGCGGGTCGGTGCGGAAGCGGTAGCCGAAGCCGCGCACCGTCTCGATCCAGTCCGCCTCGTCGCCCAGCTTGTTGCGGAGCCGCTGGACGTGCATGTCCACCGTGCGGGTGGCGATGTTGGCGGTCACCTCCCACACCGCTTCCAGGAGCTGGCGGCGGCTCTGCACCCGCCCGCGTCGCTCCGCCAGGATCAGGAGGAGCTTGTACTCGGTGGGGGTGAGGTCCAGCGGGCGCCCGGCCACCTCGGCGTGGGCGGCGCCGGTGTCGATGGTGAAGGGGCCGACGCGGACCACCTTGCCACCCTTGGCGGCCGGCGGGGCCTGGAGGACGCGGCGCAGCACCGCGCCCACCCGCAGCACCAGCTCCTGCGGGGAAAAGGGCTTGGAGATGTAGTCGTCGGCGCCCAGGCTCAGCCCTTCGATCCGGTCCTTTTCCTCGCGCCGGGCGGTGAGGAGGATCACCGGGAGGTCCTGCGTCTCTCCGCGGCTGCGCAGCTCACCCAGCACCTCCAGCCCTGACATCCCGGGGAGCATCAGGTCGAGCACCACCAGGTCGGGGCGCTCGGTCTCCACGGCGCGGATCGCCTCGGTCCCGTCGGCGGCGGTGCGCACCCGGTACGACTCGCGGGCCAGGTGGTACGCGACCAGGGCGGAGATGTCCGGCTCGTCGTCCACGACCAGGATGTGTGCGCTCATCGATCTCGGGGTGAAAGCTCCCTCGCCGGCCCGCCTCCGGCGGCGGGCAACGCTTCACGTTACCGGGACGCGGCGCTCCGGGCAATGCATCCAGCGCCACGGGGTTACATGGTACGGCGGCGATACCTGGCCGTTACAATCCGGCCGGTGCTCCCAACGGTACGCGGCGGCCGGGTGTAGTGCGGGTTTGGCCCGGTCCGTGCCGTCCCGGCGGGAAACGGGCCGGCCGGCGGGCCCCACGTCCGTATTTTACCTATCTCCTTCGTACGGGAATCGATGCGCGCTCTACGCTTCATCCTCCTGCTCGCCCTGCTGCTCCCCGGGGCGCTCGCCGCCCAGGTGGGGGTCACCACCGACATCCTGCGCGGCCGGGTGACCGGCCCCGGGGGCGAGCCCGTGGCGGGCGCGCGGGTGGAGGCCACCTCGGCGGAGAGCGGGGTCACCCGCGGCGCCAACACCGGGCAGGACGGGCGCTACACCATCACCTTCCCGGACGGGGGCGGACGCTACCGCATCCGGGTGACGCGCGTGGGCTTTTCCGAGGCGGTCACCACCGTCGCCCGCGAGGCGGACGAGGACGTGCTGGTCGCCAACGTGGCGCTGGGGACCGCGGCGGTCGCCATCGAGGGGATCGAGGTGCGCGCCAGCCGTACGCCTCCCCCCGGCCGCGGCGACGCCGGCGCGCAGGAGCGGACCCTGTCCGGGGCCGTGCTCAACCGCCTCCCGCTGGAAAACAACGACGCGGCCACCATCGCGGCGCTCACCCCCGGAGTGGTGTCCGTCTCGCAGGGCGACTCGCTCGACATGCGCGGCGCCTTTTCGGTGGCGGGGCAGCGGACCGCGCTGAACCAGGTGACGCTGGACGGCGGGAGCTTCGCCTCGGCGCTCACCGGGGGGCAGGCCGGCGGCGGCTCGCCGCTGGGGGTACCGCAGGAGGGGGTGCGCGCCACCTCGGTGGTGACCACCACCTACGACGTGGCGCGCGGACAGTTCGCGGGTGGACAGGTGGCGATCACCACCCGCGGCGGGACCAACCAGGTGCAGGGCTCCTTCTCGTACCAGCTCCGCGACCCCACGCTGCAGGGGAACGCGGGCGTCTCCCCCCTTTCGGGCTCCTTCACCCAGAACCGGCTCAGCGGGGGGATCGGCGGGCCGCTGATCCGCAACAAGCTCTTCTACAACCTGAGCTTCGCCGTGCAGCGCCGCACCGACGACGCGGTGGCCATCGACCCGGGCGACCCCGCGGTGCTCTCGGTGCTGGGGGTGAGCCGCGACTCGGTGGAGCGCTTCCTGTCGGTGCTGGGGTCGCGCTACGGCCTTTCGGCGCTGGGGCAGACGGGCGCGTACCAGCGCACCGGCGACGCGCTCTCGCTGCTGGGGCGGGTGGACTACAACCTCTCGGACCGGCACACGCTGATGCTCCGGGGGAACTGGAGCGGCTTCGACCAGGACAGCACGCGCATCGGCTACCTGGAGCTGAAGCAGAACGGCGGCGAGATGCGGAGCGGCGGCGGGGGCGGGATGATGTCGCTCACCTCGCGCTTCGGCGGGGGGTGGATCAACGAGGTCCGCGCTTCGTACAACGACGACCGGCGCGACATGACCCCGTACGTCGAGATCCCGGAGGGGCGGGTGCGGGTCACCTCGCTCCTGTCGGACGGGACGCGCGGGGTGTCCACGCTGGCCTTCGGCGGCGACCGCTCCCTCCCCACCATCACCCGCGAGAGGACGCTGGAATTGAGCGACGAGCTTTCCTGGCTCTTCCGCGACACGCACCGGATCAAGCTGGGCGGGCTGGTGAACCACTCCGGCTTCGACCAGCGGATCTCCAACAACCTGCTCGGCTCCTTCACCTTCAACTCGCTCGACGACTTCGAGTCGGGGCGCCCGGCCTCCTTCACCCGCTCGCTGGCCGACGTGTCGACGCAGGGGGGCGGGATCAACGCCGCGATGTACCTGGGCGACACCTGGCGCCCGACCAACAAGCTGCAGCTCACCTACGGGCTGCGGCTGGAGGGCTCCAGCTTCGACGACCAGCCGGAGTACAACCCGGCGGTGGAGACCGTCTTCGGGTACCGCACCGACCGGATCCCCTCGGAGGTGCACCTGAGCCCGCGCGCCGGCTTCTCGTACCGGATCAACGAGCAGGGGGCGCCGCTGCGGGTGCTGCGCGGCGGGATCGGCGAGTTCCGCGGGAGGGCCCCCTTCTCCCTGTACGCCGGGGCCCTCAACCAGACGGGGCGGTCGACCTCCGAGTCGCAGCTGGTGTGCATCGGGAGCGCGGTTCCCGTCCCCGACTTCGGCGCCTACGCCTCCGACCCGGGGTCGATCCCCACCAGCTGCAGGGTGGACGTCCCGCAGCAGGGGTCGGGGAGCCGCCCCAGCGTGACGGTGTTCGACGAGGGATTCGGGGCGCCGCGCTCCTGGCGCGGGTCGCTCGGCTTCCAGGCGCAGCTCCGCCCGGGGCTGAACGGGTCGGTGGACGCCAGCTACGTGCGCGGCGTCAACCTGTTCGGAGTTCGCGACCTCAACCTCCGCGAGACGCCGGCCTTCACGCTGGCCTCGGAGGCGGGGCGCCCGGTGTACGTCGCCCCCTCCGCGATCGTCCCCACCACCGGCGAGCTGGCGCTGCTCGCATCGCGGGTGCACCCGGAGTTCGCGCAGGTCTTTTCGGTGAACTCGGACCTGGCCTCGCAGACCTCGCAGCTCACCTTCGCGCTGAACGGGACCCTCCCGGTGCCGAGGCGGATCTCCTTCCAGGCATCGTACACCTTCATGCGGGCGCGTGACCAGTCGTCGTTCTCCTGCTGCTCGGCGCAGCAGGGCTTCGCGTCGGTCCCGGTGGGGGGCGACCCGAACCGGCTGGCGTGGGGGACGAGCGACCTGGAGCGCCGCCACTCGATGACGCTGGTGGCCGGGCTCCCGGTGCGCCCCTGGCTTGAGGTGACGCTGATCGGGCGCGCCAGCTCCGGCTCGCCCTTCACCCCCATGGTGGGCGGCGACGTCAACGGCGACGGAGCGCGCAACGACGCGGCCTTCATCTTCGACCCGACCAGCGCCCCCGACACGGCGACCGCGAACGGGATGCAGCGCGTCCTGGCGCTGGTCCCCGACCGGGTGCGCGAGTGCCTGACCTCGCAGGCGGGGCAGGTGGCGAAGCGTAACTCGTGCCGCAACGACTGGAGCCGCTCGCTGGACATGCGCGCCACCCTCCGCCCGGTGGTCCCCGGGCTGCAGCGGCGCATCTCGGTCTCGCTGGACGCCTACAACGTCCCCGCCGGGCTCGACCTGGTCCTCCACGGCGAGGGGAACCTGCGCGGGTGGGGCGACGCCAGCCGGAGCCGTGCCGACCAGGTGCTCCTGTACCCGCGCGGCTTCGACCCGGCCACGCAGCGCTTCCGCTACGAGGTCAACGAGCGCTTCGGGCAGCGCAGCGACCGCCGCTTCGGCGCCGGGTCGCCCTTCCAGGTGCAGCTCACCGGGCAGATCCAGGTGGGGCGCGTCAACAATTTCGGGGGCGGGCTGGCCGGGATCGGCTTCGGCGGCGCGGGCGGTGGGGACCGGGGGGGTGGCGGCGGCCGCTTCGGTGGTGGGGGCGAGGGCGGGCGCGGCGGCTTCGGCGGCCCCGGCGGGGGCGGGCTGGACGCGGACGCGATCATCCAGCGCGTCCTTCCCAACCCGGTCCCGGTGATCCTGTCGCTCCGCGACACGCTCCACCTGACGGAGGAGCAGGCGATCCGAATCCAGGCGATCTCGGACTCGCTGCGCGCGAAGAACGACCCGGTCGCCGCACAGATCCGCACCGCCATCGAGGGCGCCGGCACCAACCCGGACCCCGGGGCGATCTTCCAGCGGATCGGGCCGCGCGTGAACGAGGGACGCCGCAACGTGCAGAACGCCCTCGCCGAGGTGCAGAAGGTGCTCACGCCGGAGCAGTGGCGGAAGGTGCCGGCGGCGCTGCGGAACCCCTTCAACGGGTTCGGTGGCGGCGGCCGGCCGTAGCCCCGCGGAGAGCGACGAGCGAAAGGAACGCCCCTGGTCCGCATTCGGACCGGGGGCGTTTCGCTTCTTCGCGCTCCCTTCTTCCCTCCCCCGGCTACGACACGGTGGCCTCGCCCAGCCGCACGCTGACCCGACTGGTGCCGGAGGGGCGGATGATGGTGGCGGTGACGGTGGTCCCCGGGGCCCGCGAGCGCAGCTCGCGGCGGAAGTCGCCGCCGGTGGCGATGGGCGTGTTCCCGATGCGGGTGATCAGGTCGCCCGGGCGGATCCCCGCCACCGCGGCCGGGGAGCGCGCCTCCACCCCCATCACGATGATCCCCTGCTGCACCGGGAGCCCGAGCTGCTCGGCCACGTACGGATCGATCTCGTTGTAGTTGATCCCGAAGTACGAGCGCCGCACCCGGCCGGTGGTCAGCACCTGCTGCGCCACGTCGCTCGCCAGGTTGATGGGGATGGCGAAGCCGAGCCCCGACGCCACCCCGGACGAGGTGGGGTCCACCGCCGTGAGGGTGTTGATCCCGATCACCTGTCCGCGCGAGTCGAAGAGCGGCCCGCCGGAGTTGCCGGGGAAGATGGTCGCGTCGGTCTGGATCAGCCCGCCTACCTCGAAACCCCGCGGGCTCCGGTTGGTCCCGGAGATCACTCCGCTGGTCACCGTCCGCTCCAGCCCCAGCGGGTTGCCGATGGCGATGGCCGACTGCCCCACCTGGAGCCGGTCGGAGTCGCCGACCGGCGCCGCCGGGAGGTTCTGGCCGGGGACGCGCACCTGCACCACCGCGATGTCCACCGTCGGGTCGCGCCCCAGCACCGTCCCTGGCACCCGCTGCCCGTTCGCCAGGCTCACCTCCACGGTGCGCGCGTCGCCCACCACGTGATAGTTGGTGAGGAGCACCCCGTCGCTCCGGATGATCACCCCGGAGCCGGACCCGGGCGGCCCCTGCACTCCCACCACGGACGGGGACGCCCGGCGCGCCACCTGGATCACCGTCTGCTCCGCGGTCTGCTGCGGGCCTCCCTGCTGCGCCCACGCCCAGGCCGTGCGCCCGCCGGACGCCACTCCCTGCCCGATCCCCACGCCGACGCCCAGCGCGAGCGTCGCCGCCGCCACCCTCAGTGTGCTGCTCATCGTCTCACCTCGCAGGTCTCTCCTGGACGTACGCCGCCGCGGTGCACCGCCGGAGGTCGGGGCGCACGCCTCGCGAGCCGGGAAAACCGGGAAAGATCCATACCAGGCCGCCGGGGGCAGGCGGCTCTCGACGCCGTGCCGGTGTCATGCACGGATCTTGCTCCCCCTCACGCTGCGGACCGGGAGGGGGCGCAGCATCCACGTGCACGCATCGAAAAGGGGAGCGGAGGATGGCGGATCAAGAGCAGGGCACGGTGAACGTCCAGGTCGCCGGGCCGAAGTCGGCGGACGTGGGGAAGGGGGTGGCCCGGCTCGGGCAGAAGACGCTCGCGGCGCTTCAGATCCGCGAGGGGGAGGTGGTGGAGGTGATCGGGAAGCGGAGCACCGCCGTCATCGCCCTCCCCCCCTATCCCGAGGACGAGGGGATCGAGGTGATCCGGCTGGACGGCCTCCAGCGCGCCAACGCGGCGGTGAGCATCGGGGAGCAGGTGGAGGTGCGCAGGGCCGAGGTGCGCCCCGCGCGCCGCATCACCCTGGCCCCCGCGCAGAAGAACCTCCGCCTGATGGGGACGGGCGACGCCCTGCGCCGCACACTCTTCCAGCGCCCGCTCGTGGCCGGGGACGTGCTTTCCACCTCGGTGTACCGGCGCACCTCCTCGCGGGCCACCGACGAGGAGCCGTTCCCGGAGGACATCTTCCGCACCTTCCTCCAGCAGTCCGCGTACGGCCTGCAGGAGATCCGCCTGTCGGTGGTGTCGTCCACCCCGCGCGGGGTGGTGCAGGTGGTGCAGGACACCGAGATCGAGCTCCTCCCCGAGTACGTGGAAACGGAGGAGCAGCGCCGCGCCGAGGTCACCTACGACGACATCGGCGGGCTGGGGAACACCATCGAGCAGGTGCGGGAGATGATCGAGCTCCCGCTCAAGCACCCGGAGCTCTTCCAGCGCCTGGGGATCGACCCGCCCAAGGGGGTGCTCCTGCACGGGCCGCCGGGAACCGGGAAGACGCTCCTGGCGCGGGCCGTGGCCAACGAGGCCGACGCGCAGTTCTTCCACATCGCCGGGCCGGAGATCATCGGCCGCTACTACGGCGAGTCGGAGCAGCGGCTGCGCGAGGTGTTCCAGAACGCGCAGCAGCAGGCCCCGTCCATCATCTTCATCGACGAGATCGACTCCATCGCCCCCAAGCGCGAGGAGGCCACCGGCGAGGTGGAGCGCCGCATCGTGGCGCAGCTCCTGACGCTGATGGACGGGTTGGAGCCGCGCAAGAACGTGGTGGTGATCGGCGCCACCAACCGGGTGGACGCCATCGACGAGGCGCTGCGCCGCCCCGGCCGCTTCGACCGCGAGATCGTGATCGGCGTCCCCGACCAGACCGGCCGCCGCGAGGTGCTGGCGATCCACACGCGCGGGATGCCGCTGGCCGAGGACGTGGACCTGGACGAGATCGCCCGCATCACCTACGGGTACGTGGGCGCGGACATGTCGGCGCTGACGCGCGAGGCGGCCATCGACGCGCTGCGCCGCAACCTCCCCAACATCGACCTGAACCGGAGCGAGATCCCGCAGGAGGTGCTGGAGAACCTGAACGTCACCCGCCAGGACTTCCTGAGGGCGCAGAAGAGGGTGCAGCCCTCGGCGCTGCGCGAGATCATGATCCAGGTGCCGGACGTGACCTGGGACAACATCGGCGGGCTGGAGGAGGCGAAGCGCGCCCTGACCGAGGGGGTGGAGCTTCCCCTGAGGCACCCGGAGGCGTTCCGCAGGCTGGGGATCCGACCCGCCAAGGGCTTCCTCCTGTACGGCCCCCCGGGAACCGGGAAGACGCTGATCGCCAAGGCGGTCGCAAGGGAGGCGGAGGCCAACTTCATCGCCACCAAGTCGTCCGACCTGCTGTCCAAGTGGTACGGCGAGTCGGAGCAGCAGGTGGCGCGCCTCTTCCAGCGCGCCAGGCAGGTGGCGCCCACGGTGATCTTCATCGACGAGATCGATTCGCTGGCGCCGCAGCGCGGCGGCGGCCTCGGCGAGCCGGCGGTCACGGAAAGGGTGGTGAACACCATCCTGGCGGAGATGGACGGGCTGGAGGAGTCGCAGGGGATCGTGGTGATCGGCGCCACCAACCGTCCCACCCTGCTGGATGCCGCCCTGCTCCGCCCCGGCCGCTTCGACGAGATGGTCTACATCGCGGTGCCCAACCGTGAAGCGCGCCTCCACATCCTGAGCATCCACACCGGCGACATGCCGCTGGCCGACGACGTGGACCTGGAGACGCTGGCCGACCGGACGCACGGCTACACCGGCGCCGACCTGGAGGACCTGGTCCGCCGCGCCGGCCTCCAGGCGCTGCGCGAGGACCTGGAGGTAACCGAGGTGCCGATGCGCTTCTTCGAAGCCGGCCTGAAGGAGAGCCGAGCCTCCGTGACGCCGGAGATGGAAAGGGAGTACGAGGAGATCGCCGAGACGCTGAAGCGAGAGAGCCCGAGAGGGCCGAGGAGGATCGGGTTCACCCTGGGGACGGACCAGG
>JAFAYN010000344.1 GCA_019240375.1 Gemmatimonadota bacterium | reverse complement strand
AAGAACCAGAAGAGGTGCTGCCAGAGGAGCGGGTCTCCCCCCTCGGCCGGGTTGAAGAAGTGGGTCCCCACCAGCCGGTCGAGGGCCAGCATCAGGCTCGCCAGCGCCACCGAGGGCATGGCGAAGATCACCAGGAAGGCGGTAACCAGGATCGACCAGACGTAGATCGGGATCCGGTTCAGCGACATCGCCGGGGCGCGCTGCTTGAACACGGTGACGATGATCTCCACCGCGGCCACCAGCGCGGCGATCTCGGTGAAGGTGATGGTCTGCGCCCACACGTCGATCCGCTTCCCCGCCGAGTACTGCGGCCCGGAAAGGGGGACGTAGTTGAACCACCCGGCGACCGGGCCGGTGTTGAGGAAGAAGGCCACGTACAGAAAGGCGCCGCCGATCAGGTACGTCCAGTACCCGAAGGCGTTGAGCCGGGGGAAGGCCACGTTGCGGGTCCCCACCATCAGCGGCACCAGGTACAGTCCCAGCGCCAGCACGCTCGGCACCCCGAACAGGAACATCATGGTGGTGCCGTGCATGGTGAAGAACTGGTTGTACTGGTCCGGGTTCAGCAGCCGGCCCTCGGGCCGGGCGAGCTGCGCGCGGATGACCGCCGCCTCCACCCCGCCGAGCAGAAAGAAGACGAACGCGGTGACGATGTAGCGCCTGCCGATCGACTTGTGGTCGGTGGTGGTCAGCCACCCCCAGAAGCCGGAGGGCGGACGCCAGGTGCGCTCCATCGCCTCGCGCTCCCCGGCGTCGAGCAGCCCCGCCGTCACGTGTGCTTCGGTCCGTGCCAATGTCGCCTCCCGGTCACTTCAGGCTCTGGAGATAGCTCAGCAGCGCCTGCAGCTCGTCGGCGGTGAGCTGGTTCGGCGGCATCCTCGATCCGGGCTTGATCCCCTGCGGGTCCAGCACCCACCCGCCCAGGTGGCCGCGGGTGTTGGGGAGCGTCCCGGCGGCCAGGGTGGTGCGGCTGGCCAGGTGGGTCAGGTCCGGCCCCACCCGGCTTCCCGCCGCGGTCCCGCGGATGGTGTGGCACATCGAGCACTGCCGGCTCAGGAACACCTGCTGCCCCTTCTGCCGCACGGAGTCCGACGGCGGCGTGGAGGACCGGAGCTGCGCCTCGTACCAGGCGGCGAAGCGCTCCGGCGGGTCGGCGAAGACCCGGAAGTCCATGTGGGCGTGCTGCATCCCGCAGAACTCGGCGCAGCGGCCGTAGAACACCCCCGCCTCGTCGGCGCGGAAGTAGGTGGTCCCGCCGTAGCCGGGGATCAGGTCGATCTTGCCGTGCAGGTTGGGCGCCCAGAAGGAGTGGATCACGTCGGCCGACTGCACCTCGAGCCGCACCTTGCGCCCCACGGGGACGTGGATCTCGTTGGCGGTCGTCACGCGCCGGCTGACGTTCGGGTCCTCGTACTCCACCTCCCACCACCACTGGTGCCCGGTCACCCGCACCGTCAGCGCGCTGGAGTCGGCGAAGGCGGCCAGCTCGCGCCCCGTGTAGAAGTTGTAGACCAGCTCCACCCCCATGATCACCGCCGTGGCCGCGACCGCCCCCGCGACCCACCGCGTCAGGCGGCGGTCGGCCTCGGGGCCGGAGGCGCTCTCGGCCCGGCGGCGCCCCCGCCACAGGGCGTACGCGAGGACGCCCATCACGACCACAAAGACCACGGAGCCCACGACGGTCAGGAACCAGGTGAGGTCGCTGATCCGCGCGGCCTGCGGCCCCACCGGGTGGACGCTGGAAAACTCCCGCTGGCACCCGGCCAGGAGGAGCGCCGCGCCCAGCGGCCCCGCGGCCCGCCGCATGGCCCGCTTCACGGGAGCTGCCGCTGCGGCTCGGCGGTGCGGTCGGGCCGGGCCTCCTGCATGTGGTCCGAGCGCGCCGGCCAGGTGTCGCGCGGGGTGGCTCCGCTCAGGGAACGGACGTACGCCACCAGCTGCCAGAGCTGCGCGTCGTCGATCTTGCCGCGGAAGGAGGGCATCCCGTTGGGGCGCCCCTCCACGATGGTGGCGAAGATGTTCTCGGGGTCGCTCCCGTAGATCCACTCGGCGTCGTTGAGCGGCGGCCCCATCCCCCCGCCCCCGCCCGGGGCGTGGCACCCCGCGCAGTTGTACTGCTCGTACAGGGTCTGCCCCTGGCTCACCGCCCAGCGGCTCTCCTGGTACGCCCCCGCCGAGGGGTCGGTGGTCTTGGGGCCGGCCTGGATGTCCGTCGTCTGCACGATGGGGAAGGCGGTGGCCCCCGGCGGGATCTCGCGGAAGTCGCGCTTCTCGCGGTCGCACCCGGCAAGGGCGAGCGCCGCCCCCAGGGCGGCCAGCACCCGCACGGACCTCTGGCTCCGTAGCATCGCTCTCTCCCCGGTCATGGCGCCGCGCGGCGGCCTGCGCCGCCCACCCGTGGCACTCCGTATTCGTCCAGGATCGCCTCGACCTCCGCGTGCCGGCGGACGAGGATCCGCTCCACCTCTTCCCTGAGCGCGTTGTCTCCCCGCCTCACCCCCATGGAGATGTCGAAGACGAAGGGGAGGAAGGGGAGGTCGATCTGCGGGGAGACCGGGACGATGCGCAGCGGCACCGGCTCGCGCCGCGCGAAGTACCCCGCCAGCGGCCCCCACACCACGGCCACGTCGATCTCCCCCCGCGCCAGGGCGTCCAGGATGCGCGCCGGCGGGTTGGGCTGCGAGTAGTCGCCGTACAAGGTGTAGCCGCGCACGTTCTGGACGATCCCGCGCTTCCCCAGCGCGTGGGCCGGGGGGGTGTTGGCGTAGTCGTCCCCCACCAGCTGCACCCCCACCTT
>JAFAYN010000323.1 GCA_019240375.1 Gemmatimonadota bacterium | reverse complement strand
ACGTGCGCGACCGCGCCAGGCTGCGCGGCTGCCTGGCCGCGGCGGACGCGTGGACGCTCCCGTCGCGGCGCGAGGGCTTCGCCGTGGCGCCGCTGGAGGCGATGGCGTGCGGGCTCCCCGTGGTCGCGGCGGACGTGGCCGGCGTGGGCGACGTGCTGGAGGACGGCGAGGCCTCCGGTGGCGTGGTGGTGCCGCGCGAGAATCCCGCCGCGCTCGCCGTGGCGCTGGGCCGCCTGCTGGACGACCCGGCACGGGCCCGCGCGATGGGCGCACGGGCCCGCGAGCGCGTGGAGCGCGCCTTCTCCCCCCGGGCCGTCGGCGCGCGGCTGCGGCGCGTGCTGCTTCGGGAGGGCGGCGCGCCGTGCGAGGACGGGACGCGCGACGGAAGCGCCGACCCTCCACCCCGTGATCGCCGATGCTGAAACCGGACCAGAAGGTCTTCGGGGTGGGGCTGAGCAAGACGGGGACGTCGAGCCTCACGGAAGCGCTGGAGCGGCTCGGCATCCGCTCCATCCACTACCCGTACGACGAGGCCACCGGCCGGGAGCTGCGCGCGGGGGACTACCGGCTGTCCCTCCTCCGCGAGTACCAGGCGGTGCTGGACATCCCCGTGGCGCCGTTCTACGCGCAGCTGGACGCGGCCTGGCCGGGGAGCAGGTTCATCCTCACCGTGCGCGACCGAGAGGCGTGGCTGCGCTCGTGCGAGGTGCACTGGCGCCTGCTGGCGCAGTGGTGGGAGAACTTCCCAGACTTCAAGCGCTTCCACGAGTTCGCCAGCGCCTGCACCTACGGCACCCTCTCGTTCAGCCGCGAGCGCTTCGGGTGGGTGTACGACACGCACCTGCGCAACGTGCGCGAGCACTTCGCCGGGCGGCCGGACGACTTCCTGGAGATGGACATCTGCGGCGGCGAGGGGTGGGAGCGCCTGTGCCCCTTCCTGGGGGTGGAGGCGCCGGACGAGCCCTTTCCGCACGCCAACGAGTGGATGCACCGGCTGATGCAGGCGGCCGAGGACGTGGAGCGCGTGATCCCGCGCGACGCGGCGTTCATCCTGGTGGACGAGCAGGGCTTCGGCACCGACTTCGGCCTTCCGCGCCGCCGCCTCCCCTTCCTGGAGCGTGGCGGCGTGTACTGGGGCGCCCCCGCGAACGACGCCGCCGCCATCGGCGAGCTGGAGCGCGTGCAGCGAGAGGCGGAGCCGGGGTTCATCGCCTTCGGCTGGCCCTCGTTCTGGTGGCTGGACCACTACCCGCGCTTCGCCGCGCACCTCCGCGAACGATTCCCCTGCGTCCTGGACAACAACCGTCTCGTCGTCTTCGACCTGCGGGACTGAGCCCTACGGGGCCGGAGCCGCGACCTCCGTGAGCGGCGGATCGACCGGCGCCGCCAGGGCGCGGTACCGCGCCAGGTCGTCGTAGAACCCCGGGCCCTCCGCCGTTATGGCCTCGTCCATCCACCGGCCGGCGAAGCGGTGTAGCTCGGCGTCCAGGGCGTTGCGGGCGCGGAGGGCGTCGAGGGTGGAGGGCGGAATGGAAGCGGTGGAGCGGCGGGCCGGGTTCACGTTGCGCGGGTACGACGCGATCTCCCGGGTCCATCCCAGCCGCCGGTTGAGCAGGACGAGCGTCTCGTCGAAGCGCTCGACGACGCCCACGACAGAGAAGTGGCGGCGCAGGTTCTCCTTCGCGGCGTCCAGCATCGCCGGCGTACACCCGCCGATCTCCGGGTCCACGCCGGCGATCCGGCGCACCTGGTCGTTGTCGGCCTCCCTGAACGGCGGGGACGCGGCGAATTCCTCCAGGCTCATCCGCTCGTCCAGCTTCAGGTAGTGGTACAGCGACACCACGCGCTCCACGGGATCGCGCAGCAGCGTGACGTACGTCCAGGGTCGCCGGACGTGCCGGTGAACGCCGAACCAGAAGTGGCCGACCACGGCGCGCAGGTCGTCGCGGCCCAGCGCGGGGTGGATGTATTCCGGCACCCGCAGGCCGGCCTCCTTGAAGAAGCCGTAGGGGACGAAGAGCACGCCCGCGTTCAGCAACCCCTCGTCCCGGTCGGCCGGGGCGCGCGCCTGGTTGTAGACGTACTCGCCCAGCGTGGTCCCTCCCGCCTTGGGAACGTGGAGGAAAAGGACGGTGGGCGCGGAAAGCTCCCCGTCCGCCCGTGCATCGTACCCCCCCGGACCGGAGGACGCGGCGGGGCGCGGCTGCAGCGCCGTCCGCATCACGCGCGGCAGCCACCCGGCGAACGGCATCGCGATCAGCGGGAGGTGGGCGTTCAGCCTGAGCGCGTCCTCGTCCACCTCCACCGTGCCGCCGACGCCGATCCCCTGCACGGAAAGGGAGAAGGCGAAGGTGTTCCCCTCCCACGTGCCCTCCAGGTCGGAGAACCCACGGGCCCATTCCGCCGTGGCCCTGAGCCGCGCCGCCGCCTCCGCCCTCCCGAGGTCGTGCGGCACTTCCTTGTGGTACCTGGGCATCGTTCCCGAGTCCCGGGGTCAGGGTGGATGCGACGGCCGGTACGGGAGCGTCGTCGCGAAGCCCGGCGTCGTGGCGCAAAGGGCGGTCAGACGTCGAAGTCGGGGAAGAACTCCAGCAGCAGGCGCTCTCTCCGGCGCACCCGGTCCCTCAGCGCGGGCGTGTAGTAGCGCTCCCAGCGCTGGTCGTCCCGCCGCCCCTTCCCGGGGAGCACCTTTCCCATCTCCAGGATGAAGCCGGCGTCCTCCGGCCGGAATCCCTGGTCCAGAAGGAACGCGTACACCCCCTCGCGTACGCCCTCCGTGCGGACGAAGTGGACGGCGGGCAGGGCGGCCCGGCGCGTTTCCGCGTCCCTCAGCGCGGCGTCGGGCATGGCCAGTGCCCGTGCGGGGTCGCGGAAGTAGAAGCGGATGAACTGGCGGGTCCACGCGCCGCGCCCCTCCGGGTGAGGATCGCCCATCGCCGCGTCCCACAGCTCCACGAACTCGGGAAACGCCAGCTCGGGAAAGCGTGGAAAGCGGCGGCGGAAGTCGGGCACCGCGGCGAAGTGGCGGCGCATGTCCCGGCGGCGCCACCACCCGAACTCGTACTGCGACACGTACATCTCGTACGGACCGCGCACCGTGGCCAGCACCGTCTTCTCCCGATGCGGCGGCGGCACCTGGCCGTACGTCCCGTGCTTGAGGTTGTGGTAGGTGAAGCGGCCGTGAGGACTCCCGTCGCGGGTCACCTGTCCCCGGACCATGGCCTCCAGGCGCAGCCACCGCGACCACCGCATCCCGTACAGCCGCATCAGCGCCTCCGTCACGAAGCTGCCGCCGGTCTTGGGCTCGTGCACGTAGACGAAGCGGTCCGTGAAGATCATGGCGGGAGTGGTGGGCGCGGCACGGGTGGGGATCGACTCGTCCGGGGGAACCGCCGGCCCACGATTGCAAGATGCCCGCGCGGGCGCGAGATGGCAACGGTCATGCACACCCGGATTGGCCCTCCGGTGGCGGTGGACGCCGACGGGCCGCCCCTAGCCGAGGTCGCCCGGAGTGAGCGCGGCGAATTCGAGGTCGTCCGGGGCACGCGATTCCGGCCCCCCGCCCCGGAAGACGGGCCTGTCGAAGAACCGGTTCCGCAGACGCTTCGCCCGGAACAGCGGCGTAAGCCCCTCGGAAGCGACGATCCGGGTGTGCATGCCGCGGAAGTGCGCGACCTCGAAACCGGCGTCCAGGTCCGCGATGCTGATGTTGCCCGCGTTCAGGTTCCCACGGGCGGACAGCTCGATCGTCGCGTCGCT
>JAFAYN010000167.1 GCA_019240375.1 Gemmatimonadota bacterium | reverse complement strand
CGATGGACCTGTACCTGATCGGCGACGCGGGGCTCCCCAACCCCAGGGGCGAGCCCGTGCTCCAGGCGCTGGAAAAGGCGGTGGGGAGCGACCCGGAGCGCACCTTCGTGGTGTTCCTGGGCGACAACGTGTACCCCAACGGGCTGGTGGACACCGCGGGTGCGACGCGGCGCGAGGGGGAGCGGATCCTGAACGCGCAGGTGGACGCGCTGCTCGGCGCCCACACCCGCGGGATCATCATCCCCGGGAACCACGACTGGGCCGCCTGGGGGCCGACCGGGTGGGACGCCATGGTCCGCGAGCAGCGGTACGTGGACGCCCGGGGGAAGGGGACGGTGCGCGTCCTCCCGGCGGGCGGGTGCCCGGGGCCCGAGGTGCTGGACTTCGGCAACGACCTGCGCCTGATCGTGCTGGACACGCAGTGGTGGCTGCACGAGTACGCCAAGCCGCAGGGGAGCAGTTCACCCTGCGCGACCAAAACCGAGGCGCAGGTGGTGGACTCCATCCGGGGCGCACTCCGCGACGCGGGGCCGCGCGCGACGGTGGTGGTCGGGCACCACCCGCTGGTGACGGGCGGGGAGCACGGGGGGTACTTCGACTGGCCCACCTACCTCTTCCCCTTCCACCCGTGGGCGCGGCAGGCCGGCTTCTTCGCGCAGCAGGACGTGACCGGGACCAACTACCGGAAGATGATCGCCCGCTTCACCCAGGCGTTCCACGACCACCCGCCGCTGGTGTACGCGGCGGGGCACGAGCACAACCTGCAGGTGTTCCGGCGCGACCCGGCCCGCTACATGGTGGTGAGCGGCGGCGGGATCTACGGGCACACCAGCCAGGTGCGGGCCATCACCGGGACGCAGTACGCCCGCCGCGCCAGCGGCTTCATGCGCATGAGCGTGCTGAAGGACGGGCGGATCCGGCTGGCGGTGATCGTGGTGGACGCCGCGGGGAAGGCCGCCGAGAACTTCTCCATGTGGCTGGAGCGCCCGCTGGGGGTTCCCGCAGCATCCACAAAGCCAGAGTAAGGCCAGGTCGATGATCGATCCGCGTACACGCCGCGCGCTCCGCGCCGGCTTCGTCCTGACCGCGCTGGGGCTCCCCGCCGCGGCCGCGCCCCTGCGGGCGCAGCGCGACTCGGCTTCCGTGGTCCCCTCGGAACGCTACCGCGCGGGCCCGCTCCAGTCGTTCCTGCTGGGGAAGTACTACCGCGACCTGTGGACCACCCCTGTCCGGGTGCCTGTGCTGGAGCTGCGCACCTTCGCGGGCGGGCTCCGGCCCACCAAGCGCGGGGGCGGGAACCAGACGCAGTCGCTCCGCTTCCAGGGGGGCGACGGGCGGGAGTACGCCTTCCGCTCGGTGGAAAAGGACCAGAGCCGCACCCTGCCGCCAGACCTCAAGGGGACCATCGTCAACTGGGCGCTCCAGGACCAGGTCAGCTCGCTGCACCCCACCTCGTCGCTCCCGGCCGACGCGCTGATGAGCGCCGTGGGGATCCTGCACGTCCCCCCGCGCCTGTACGTGATGCCCGACGACCCGGCCCTGGGCGAGTTCCGCAAGGACTTCGCGGGGATGCTGGGGTGGCTGGAAGAGCGCCCGGAAGACCCCGGCAAGGACGAGGACAAGAAGGACGACGGGAAGTCGGACGACGCGGGCGACCCGAAGGACGAGCGCACCGGCCCGAAGGCGCCCGCCTTCGCAGGGGCGAGCCGGATCGTCGACACCGGGGACTTCTTCGACGCGCTGGAGGACAGCCCGCGCAACCGGCTAGACTCTCGGGACTACCTGCGGGGGCGGCTGCTCGACCTGTTCTTCGGGGACTGGGACCGGCACGAGGACCAGTACCGCTGGGCGCGCTTCGAGCGCGGCGGGCTGCACGTCTGGCGGGCCCTCCCGCGCGACCGCGACTACGTGTTCGTGGACTACGACGGGTTCCTGGTCCGCCTGGCGAACGGCGCCTACCCCAAGGCGGTGCGCTACTCCCACGAGTACCCGGGGTCGCTGTACGGGCTGACCATCAACGCGCAGGCCCTCGACCGGCGCCTCCTGGCCGACCTCCCCCGCGCGGCGTGGGACTCGGCGGCGGCCGAGGTG
>JAFAYN010000152.1 GCA_019240375.1 Gemmatimonadota bacterium | reverse complement strand
CGAGCCCACCATCACCAGGCCGTCGCTCCCGCCGTGTCCACTGAAGTGCACCACCTGCGGATCGGTTTCGTTCAGCGCCTGCAGCAGGTCGTCTGTGCGCATAGCCCAGCGCGTGTCAAAGGCCAGATCATCGCGGTACCTGGCCGTACGCACCTTCTTCTGGATCTTCCGCACCTCCTCGTCCAGAAGAAGTCTCCGACCGTATCCGTGAGGTGGAGCGGATTTCGGGTCGGCGGAAAAGAACAGGACTTTGACCTTTTCCATAACAATTCATCGAGTGATACGCGCCGCGGTACGGAACCCCGCCTCCGTCGTAAATGACGGCGGATTCAAGGTTTCGACCGGTTCCGCAGATGCGGAGGTGGCCTTTGCGGCCGGGGACCAGCGGGGGAGCGCCAATTACGGCGGATGGGCTTGCGGCGATTCTGAAGTTGCTCTGTACGAACGCATTCGGCAACCCATCAGGCGCAACGGGCCGTTCCGTTCGAAAGCCCGAGGGAGCGGCGCGGGGAAAACGGCGAGAGGAGGCCGACAAAGGATCTCGGCGGGGCAGAACGCGGCGCCGGGAACGGCGTTTACGCGAGTGCCAACTTCGTATCGCGCACGCGGATGGGTCTTGCGGCGACCTCGCGCGGCAGCGCTGAAGAAGCGCCACGATGGAACAGCGGTCCACCTGTCCGGCCACCGTGCCCCGACGTCGTTCGGGCTGGCGAGCCGGTATGGCTCCACACGTCACGCAATGGTGAACGTGCATTCTCCGACATTGCAATCATGTTTCCGGTGAGCATGGACCTCTCCCCTATCCACGGCTCCTTCCTGGCTTCCCGCGCCAGGAGAGCGCTCCTCGCCTGCGTGGTGGCGCTGGCCGCGTGCCCGAAACCGGGCGATCGCGAGGCGAGGACCCAGGACGTGGTCCGCACCTGGGTGGAGGCGTCGGACACCTCCGGGTGGCGGATGGGTGCGCTGGCGCACCCCGTGGCCGTCTACGCAGACCGCAGCCGCAGCATGCGCGGCTTCCTCGATCCGGCGTACCCCACGCGCGTGGACTACCGCTCGGTGATCGACGGGCTGCAGTCCCGGCTGGAGCCTCGCCGCGTGTACGGGTTCGGGAGCAGCGTCCGCATGGAGACGAACGCCGGGCTCGACGTGCTCGGGAGCCGTGAGTTCTACGGCGACCACGACACCGAGATGGAGGAGGCGCTCGACAGCATCGCCCACGACACGCTGCTCGCCTGGAGCCACGTGGTGATCGGCGACGCGCGCCGCGGCAATCCCGACCTCGCATACCGCCAGTTCGTGCGGATGCGCGAGCTCGCGCTGCGGTGGAGCCGGTCGCGGGGAACCTTTCTCGTCGCGGTCTCCCGGGCGCCGTTTCGGCCCGTCGCGGGAGATCCGTCCGGCTGCCACGCCGCTTCGGCGGGCGAGCAGGACGATTCCGCTCGCCGCTGCCCCCTCTACGCCTTCGTCTTCGCCGCGCCGGGCGACGGGGTCCGGATCGCGGCCGAGCTCGCCGGCCTCTTCGAGCACGTGTGGGGCTACCCCCTCCCCACCGCTCCGCTCACCGCCGTCGGGCTTCGGCCGGGCGGAGGGGCGCCGGAGCCGGGCGTGGAATACGACTCCGCCTGGCTCTCCGGCTCCCCGCCGGTCCCCAGGCTTGAGGCGGGATCACCCGCCACCCGCCCCTTCCACGTGAGCCTGGTCGCGACCGACACCTCCGCCCCGGCGGGGAGGCTCCTGGCCCGCCTGCTCGCCGACGGCGCGCGCCTGGAGCTCTTCGCCCGGCCGGTCACGGCCGACTCCGCCGCCTCGCCGTGGAAGCGCCAGGACGGCGGCACGGGCCCCGTGCGCGCCGGAGCGGGCGGAACCGGCATCGACGTGTTCAGCCCCGGCGGCGACGACTGTGTCGCCGCCGACGAGGGCGAGCCCTGCGGCACGCTCTACCGCATCGAGGCACGCGCGCCGGGCGCTCCCCCCTGGCTCGCCCTCTTCGAGGCGCGCGAGGCGGCCGACGCGGAACGTACCTTCGGGCTGGGGCGGCTGTTCGAGCCGTTCCTCCCGCTGGCGGCCGCCGCGCCGCCGCTGGCCAGGACCTATCTGCTCGTCCGTTGACCGAAGCACATCCACTCCCACCACCACGAGATCCCATGCTGCTCTGGCTCCTTCACCTCTGGGCGCAGCCGCCGGTCGGCGTCCGCCTCGTATGCCCCGACCCACGTGCTGGCGAGGCGTATGACCCCGGCGGCCTCTACAACGCGGCCGAGATCGTGGCCCGCTGGCAGATGATGGCGGTCGTCTCGATCGCCCTGGTCGTGGCGCTCCTGCTGGGCTGCTACCTCCTCCCGCGCGCCAGCCTGAACCGCGGCTTCGTGGTCCGCTGGTGGGGCACCCTGGCCGTGTCGGGGGGGCTGTGCCTGCTCGTTCCGCTCGCGGTGGGGGCGTACTCGCCCGTGCACGCGCGCGCCGGGAGCTGCAGCACGCGCCCCGCGGCGTTCCTGGTCGACCTCCCGTTCGACCTCCTGCTTCCCCGGATGCTCGCGGGGCTGGTGTGGGGGCTCCTCGCGTTCGCCGTCGTCTCGCTGCTCGCCACCTGGTTGCTGGGCAGGTGGTCCGGCGCGGGTGGCTTCTTCCACTACCGCGGCTGCCCGTGGCCGCGGTGGAACCCGGGCCAGGGGTGAGCCATGAGCGCCAACCTTCTTTCCGCCGACTACCGCCAGCGCACGCTGGTGTACCTGGCCCTGGGCGGGAGCGGCGCCCGCGCGCTGGAGCCGCTGCTGCACCTGTGCGCCCTGGGGCTGGGGCCCGCCCAGCTCCGGGTGCTCCTGGTGGACCCCGACCAGGGGAACGCCGCGGTCACCCGCGTGGGCCGCGTGCTGGACCAGTACCGCGCCGCGCGCGAGCGGCTGGCCGACGCGGGCGCCGCGAGCAGCTTCTTCCGCACCGAGGTGGTGGACGCGCTCCCCGACTCGCGCGTGTGGTCGCCCATCGCCGACGACGGCTACATGCCCGACACGCGCTTCGCCGCGGGGGTCGACCGGCAGGTGATGGACGCCGACGCGCCCGAGCTGGGCGTGCTGTTCGACCTGCTCAACTCGCGCCGGGTGCGGGAGATGGACCTGGCGATGGGGTTCCGCGGCGTTCCCTCGGTGGGCACCGTGTTCATGAACCGCCTTCGCGACGAGTCCTTCTTCGCGCAGCTCCTCTCGCAGTACCACGGAGCCGCGGGCGCCACCGTGTTCTTCGCCGCCGGGTCGGTGTTCGGCGGCACCGGCGCGGCCGCGCTTCCCGTCGTCGGCCGGGCGCTGCGCGACGGGGTGCAGCCGCGGCCCGGCGCGTCGGCCATCCGCGGCGCCGCGCGCGCGCGGCTGGGCGCGGCGCTCCTCCTCCCCTACTTCACCCTTCCCACCCCGAACGGCGCCCCGGCCGACGGGGGGCCGCGCCCCGAGAACGCGCTCTTCGCGCACAACGCGGCGGGCGCCCTCCCCA
>JAFAYN010000054.1 GCA_019240375.1 Gemmatimonadota bacterium | reverse complement strand
TGCTTTGGGGCGACGGAGCATCAGGTTCTCCACGGCCTGCCGCGGGTCGCGCCCCTCGAAGAGGACGGCGTGGATCTCGTCCACGATCGGCATCTCGATCTCCATGCGCCGGGCCAGCGCGTGCGCCGACCGCGAGGTGCGCACCCCCTCGGCCACCTCGCTCATCCCGGCCAGGATCTCGTCCAGCTTCCGCCCGCGTCCCAGCTCCACCCCCACCTGGCGGTTGCGGCTCAGCGCCCCCGTGCAGGTGAGGATCAGGTCGCCCATCCCCGCCAGCCCGGCGAAGGTGAGCGGGTCGGCGCCCAGCGCCACCCCCAGGCGGGTGATCTCGGCCAGCCCGCGGGTGATCAGCGCGGCGCGGGGGTTGTTCCCCAGTCCCAGCCCCTCTACCACCCCCGAGGCGATGGCGATCACGTTCTTGAGCGACCCGCCCAGCTCCACCCCCGCCACGTCGGTGCTGGTGTAGACGCGGAAGTAGTCGGTCTGGAAGAGCTCCTGGGCGCGCGCGGCGGACGAGAGCGAGTGGGAGGCGACCGTCACCGCGGTCGGCTGCTCCAGCCCCACCTCCAGCGCGAAGCTGGGGCCGGACAGGTAGGTGGCCCCCCGCGCCGCCTCCTCGGGGAGGACGTCGGCGAGCACCCCGTCCATGGTGCGCAAGGTGTCGACCTCGATCCCCTTGGAGGCGCTGACCACCAGCGCGTCGGGACGCATGTGGCGCGCGGCCTGGCCCATCACCGGGCGGACCACGTGCGACGGGCTGACCGACACCACCACCTCCGCCCCGCTCACCGCCTCCGCCATGTCGGCGGTGGCGCGGAGGCGCGCGTCCAGCGGCACCTGCGAGAGGTAGCGGGGGTTGAGGTGGTCGCGCTCGATCGCCTCCGCCACGTCGGCCTCGTGCGACCAGAGCACGGTCTCGACCCCCTTCTTCGCCAGGACGTTCGCCAGCGCGGTCCCCCAGCTCCCCGCCCCCACCACCGCCACCCGTGGATCGCTCATGCCGGCTCCCTGGCGTCTGCCGCCGACGCCGCGGCGGCCACGGTCGTTTCCGCGGGGTGCTCCGCGGCCTTCTTCCCGAAGCGGTGCTCCTCGCCGCGCAGGATCCGCCCCACGTTGGCGCGGTGCGCGAACACCACGAAGGCGGCGATCAGCACCCCCAGCACCCGCACCTCGACCGGCGGGTGGCCCAGGAGCAGGAGCGCCGCCACCAGCGTCACCGCGGCCAGGATGGAGGCCAGCGACACCATCCGCCCCAGCCAGAGCGCGGCCAGCCAGACCAGGAAGGCGGCCCCGACCGCGGCGGGCGCCAGCGCCAGGAAGACCCCGGCGGCGGTGGCGACCCCCTTCCCTCCCCTGAAGCGCATGTACAGCGAGAAGACGTGCCCCACGATGGCGGCGGCGCCGTACGCCAGCGCCCAGCGCCAGTCCGGCGAGGCGTCCCACAGGGGGAAGAACCAGGCGGGGGCGAACCCCTTGAGGAGGTCGAACACCATCACCGGGGCGGCCACCTTCGCGCCGAGCACGCGGAAGGTGTTGGTGGCGCCCAGGTTGCCGCTCCCGTGCTCGCGCAGGTCGATCCCCCGCGCCAGCCGCCCGGCTACGTAGCTCGCGGGGACCGAGCCCAGGAGGTAGCTGGCGACGACGAGGAGCCAGGGGCTCATTCCTCGTCCTCGCCGCGGCGCCGCAGCGTGATGCGCAGGGGGACGCCCATGAACCCCCAGTGCTGGCGGAAGCCGTTGTGCAGGAAGCGCTGGTAGCTGTCCGGCACCCCCTCGGGGATGTTGACGAACAGGACGAAGTGCGGCGGGCGCACCGAGGCCTGCGTCCCGTACAGGAACTTGACCGAGTGCCCCTGGAACTGCGGGGGCTTGGCACGCCCGACCAGCTCGCGCATCACCTCGTTGACCTCGTGGGTGGAGATGCGGCGGTTGCGCTCCTCCTCCACCTCCAGGATCATGGGGAGCACCTTCTGCACCCGCTGCCCGGTGAGGACGCTGGTGAAGACGAAGGGGACCCACTGCAGGAAGGGCGCGCGGGCACGCAGCTCCTTCTCGAAG
>JAFAYN010000038.1 GCA_019240375.1 Gemmatimonadota bacterium | reverse complement strand
CCACCACGAACTGGTGCATCCGCCCCTGCTCGTCCAGGGTGTCGTGGAACTCGTAGTGGGCGATCCCGAACAGGTACCTCCGCCCTCCCTCGGAGCCGCTCGCGTACTCGTCCTCGGAACTCTGTCGGAACATCGTGCCCCTCCCGGCTGGTGGGTCCATTTCCGCGCTCGCGCCCGGGGCTCGTAGCAGATCGCGGGCCGGGATTAACAAATGGAAGGGGGACAACGTCTTATGTGCAGCCAGTCGGAAGTGCCGGCCGGTTTGCACCGATGAACCGAGCAACGAACATGCATCCGAACCTCAAGATCGTCATGACTGCGGCGCTCCTCGCCGTTTCGGCTCCCGCGCTGCACGCGCAGTCGGCGGGGTACCCGGGCGGGCGCCAGCAGGGCCGGTACGGGGAGCAGGGACGGTACGGTCAGCGTGGAGAGTATGGTCAGCGTGGGCAGCAGGGCGCCCGCCGTGGTCCCGTCGCCGCGCTGATCGAGCACCGGAGCGACCTGAACCTGAGCAACGACCAGGTCCGCCGGCTCCAGGAGATCGACCGCGACCTCCAGCAGCGCACCCAGCCGCTCCGCCAGCGGCTGCAGCAGTCCCGCGGCGGCTTCCAGCGCGGGCAGAACCGGCAGAACGGGCAGCAGCCCTCCTCCGCCGACCGCCAGCGGATGGAGCAGGCCCGCCCCGTCATGGACCAGCTCCGCAGGCTGAACCAGGACGCCCGGGAGCGCGCCTTCGCGGTGCTGACTCCGCAGCAGCGGCAGGTCGCGCAGTCCTTCGTCCGCGAGCAGGGGCAGGGGGAGCGCCGGGGCCAGTGGCAGCAGGGCCAGGGCCAATGGCAGCGCCAGGGCCAGTGGCAGGGTCAGCGCCAGGGGCGCGGTGAGAACGACGACCGCCAGGCGAGCCGCGGCCGCAGCGACGCCTCCCGCTCCGACCGGGCGACGCTCCGGGTGGAGAACCAGAGCTGGAACCAGATGGACATCTTCGCCGTCCGCGGCGGGCAGCGGATCCGCCTGGGCGACGTGGCGCCGCTCAGCACCCGCTCCATCACCCTCCCGTCCAACCTGGTCGGGCTGGGGACGCCGGTCCGCTTCCTGGCCGACCCGGTGGGGAGCAACCGCACCTCGGTGAGCGAGGAGCTGGTCGCCGACCCGGGCGAGGTGGTCACTCTCACCATCCTCAACATGTGATCGATCCCGCCCGCGGTGGTCGATGCGGGACGAGCCCCCGCCGGTGCGCACCGGCGGGGGCTCGCTCGTTTCCGGAACGGAAGGTGCTCGTCGCCGCGGCATGAACCCTCCGCTCCGGGTCCGCCGCGGCGCCGACGAGCTGCGCCGCCTGCTCGACGCGCACACCCACGACGTGCGCGCGCTCGACGTGAGCGGCTTCCGCGACTGGCTCGCGCGGCGGCTGGAGCGCTGGGAGCACGATCCCGCGTTCGCGCAGCGCGCCCGGATCCGGGATCTGCGCCGTGCCCACCCACGGCTCCGCGCGCTGGAGGCGCGGGAGCGCGACGCACGCGCCGCGGACGAGGCGTCGCCCGGGTTCGCGCGGCTGCGGGCCGTGGACCGGGAGCTGACGGACATCGGCAAGGCCGTCGCGGGGCTGGTGGCGGCGCTGGAAGGGGCGGCGGAGGAGCGGCGCCCGCTGCTGACGGCGAAGCTGGCGGCCTTCCGTGCCCGGCGCGAAGCGCTGCGCGGGGAGCGGGAGGCGCTGGTCGCCGCCAGCGACACGCGCCGGGAGCTGGAGCGTGCCACGGCCGAGCTGGATGCATTCCGAGCGGAGATCGGGGTGGACCGGGAGGAGGCCCGGCTGCGTGAGCTGCTGGCGGAGCGGGGGCGGAGTTCCGGGCGCGGGGGCGCCGCCTTCGAGGACGCGGCCGTGGCGGCGGTGCTGGAGCACCTGGTCCCGGAGCTCGCGTCCGGCGGGGCGGGGGAGGGAGCCGACCCGGGCGTGCGGGTGCTCCGCGGGGTGACGCTCGGCGCCGCTCGCACCGAGATCGACCAGCTCGTGGTCCGCGCCTCTCCCGATCCCGGAGAGCCGGTGGAGGTGCTGGCGCTGGTGGAGGCCAAGCGCAACCCCGACGACCTGGGGCACGGCTTCCGCCGGCGGCAGGAGAACCTGGCCTGGCTGACCGGGAGCCGGGATGGGTACGACCCCGCCGCGTACCGGACGCGGAGCTTCCCGCGCGGGCACTTCGACCGCCCCGCCGTCCACGTGCAGGACGGGGAGCGCCACACCCTCGCCCGCGAATCCTTTTGCCGCTTCGCCCGCGACCCCGCCACGGGGTTCTTCCTCGACCGGCTGTACCTCGTCACCCGCCCGGGAACGCTGTGGGGTGTCGGCGCCGCGGCGATGTCGCGGATCGCCCACCGCGTCGCCACCGACGAGCGCTGGGAGCCGGAGAGCGACGCGTATCTCCGCGACCTCCTGCGCTGGTGCCTCGCCCTGGCCGATCCCCTCGAAGCCCCCGACGTGCTGCGCCTCTACGGTTCCTCCCCGGAGCGGGCCCGCCAGCTCCTCCTCCTGGAGTAGCCTCCCGCTAACCCGCTGGCGCCCAACCCGATACGACGTGCCCCCGCCGTGGGATGGCGGAATCTGCCGCCTCTCTCCGCCGTGGCTCACGGAGTCTTTCTTGACGGGCCCGTTACCGGACCCTATACTCTCCAAGTCATTTGATCACTTTCTGACCAAACTCATTTCCTTCTCCTATTCGGAGCCCCATGAGCGACGTCTTCGCGCCCGTGCTGAGACAGAGCCTCACCGACGACCTGGCCCAGCGCATCCGCCAGTTGATCGAGACCAGCGGCTACGGGGCCGGCGACCGGCTCCCCACCATCGCGGAGATGGCGCGCCGCTTTGGGGTGGGGCACCCGACGCTGCGGGAGGCGCTCAAGAAGCTGGAAACGCTGGGGGTGCTGGACATCCGGCACGGCTCCGGGGTGTACGTGGGGAAGAACCATAACACCCTGCTGGTCTCCAACCCGGTGTTCGTGGGGAGCGTGTCGCGCAAGCTGCTGGTGGACCTGATCGAGGCACGCATCCCCATCGAGCTGAAGTCGGTCTCGCTCGCGGCGGAGCACGCGACCGGGGAGCATCTGGGCGAGATGCGCAGCCTGCTGGCGCACGCGGAAGAGAACCTGGAGGACGACGACGTGCTGAGCGCCACCAACATGGCGTTCCACCGGCAGATCGCCCTGGCCTCCGGAAACACGGTGCTGGCGCAGCTCCTGGAGGTGCTTTCCAGCCTCTTCCAGCAGGAGCAGCGGTTGATCCTGGACATCTTCGGCTCGCGGCGGAAGGACCACTTCGAGCACGTGGGGATCCTCCAGGCGCTGGAAGACCGGGACCCCGCCCTGGCAGTGACGCGGATGCGGTCGCACCTGGAGGGCGTCCGCGAGGTGCTGCTGAAGTGGGACCCCAACGCCACCCCGGTGCGCTGACCGCGCCGCCCCGTTCCCGAACCGTCGACCCAAGCGTCCCTTGAGACCCACCCGTCCGACGTCCCTCCTCGCCCTGGCCCTGCCGGCCGCCCTGCTCCACGGCTGCGCCTCCGCGCCGAGTCGGCCCGCGGCCGAGCTGCGCGTCCGCAACAACCACGAGCTGGCGTACGCCGGGCCGGTGCAGTTCGCCACGGGGCTCCCGGACGGGACGTACGCGGCCCCGGGCGCCGTGGCCGAGGTGCGCGGTGGGACGGCGCGGGTGGTGGCCTCGCTCGCCCCGGGGGCGGAGCTGGCGCTGGCGCGCGTCGGGCCGCCGCGCGGGCGGAGCTTCCGCGACGGCCCCTTCGCGCTGGCGGCGGAGGGCGGGCGGCTGGACCTGCGCTGGGAGGGGCGTCCGCTCGGCGCGCTGGAATTGGGGCTGCTGGTGCGCCCCGGGACCACCGCGGGTCCCGAGGAGGTGGTCCCCGGCTTCCGCCCGCTCGACCTGCGCTGGACCGCGCAGCCGGACGGGACGCTGCGCGCCGAGGCACGCCGCGACGGCTTCCTGGTACAGGCGACGGTGGTCGCGTACGGCGGCGGGTGGGCGGACGTGCGTACCCGCCTGACCCGTGAGGACGGGGCGGAGGCGCCGGCCTACGTGGCCCTGGTGCGCCGGGTGACCACCCCGGGCGCGGGCGCCGCGAGCCTCCGCTTCAACGGGCGCGTGTTCGACGGGGCCGAGTCGCCGTCCGACTGGGACCGCGACTTCTGGTACACGCGCGGGGTGGACTGGATCTCGTGGAAGGCGGGGGCGCTCTCGCTCGCCGCGGTCAACGGCTTCACCCCGGCGCCCACGGTTCGCCGCGACGGCGTGTGGAAGGACGGGAGCCACTTCTACGTGTGGGAGCGTACCCTGCGGAGCGGCGACGCCCTGTACCTCGTGTCGGAGGTCGCCGGCCCCAACCCCGAGCAGGCGAAGTCGCGCTCCACCCCCATCCTCCCCTACGCCCCCCTGCAGCGCGGCGACACGGTGGACCTCCGCTGGCGACTGGCGCTGGCCGCGGCCCCCGCGCAGGGATGGGAGGAGAGCCAGCTCCGCGGCTTCGCCGGCTACCGCGCCGCCACGGGTGACGGACGTGCGGCGACGGTCCAGGTCGGCGTCCCGGCGGTGTCGTTCGGGACCAGCTACTTCCCGTACTCCACCCTGGCGGAAAACTTCGACTTCTATCGCACGCCGGGGCTGGACCGGGAAACGTGGTGGGCCTTCTCCCCCACCATGTGGAAGGAGTGGCGGACGTACGTCCCGCGGATGGACACCGACCTGCACATCATCCGGGCGATGGGGTTCGAGTGGGTCCGGCTGCACCACCTGGAATTGCTCCAGGAGATGGACCGGGCCGAGGCGCTGGCCTTCCTCGACTACTTCACCGGGGCGGCGCGCGGGCTGGGGCTGCGCATTCTGGTGGACACCGAGGGGCCGGCCGACTGGGTGACGCTGGTGGCCGGACGCTACCCGGACGTGGTGCAGCGGATCGAGCTGGAGAACGAGGTGCTGCTCAACGGGATCAAGCCCGGGGACCCGGCCCGCTGGGACTCGCTGTACCGGGCCGCCAAGGCCGCCGCGCCGGGGGCGCAGGTGTTCCTGACCGCGGTGGGGGACAACGGGATGTTCGAGCGGCTGCGCGCAGCCGGGGTCCCGTTCGACCGGGTGGGGCTGCACGCGTACAAGCACGGACCGCAGTGGAAGGAGGCGTACTCCTCGCACGCGCTGGGGACGGCGGACTACGCGGCCGGGCTGGGGAAGGAGGTCACCCTGGGCGAGTTCAACTGGAAGAACCTGACCCGCCTCTCTCCCGAGACGCGGCTGGGGGAGATGTCGGAGATCTACCGGCGGACGCTGGAGCCGCGCGCGATCCCCGAGGTGTTCGAGTTCCAGTTCCACGAGACGCTCACCTTCAACCCCTCCATCGCCGGGGGCGACACCCGGCACTACGAGCCGGTGGGGCTCGACCGGCGCCCCAAGCCGGAGGGGTTCGAGCTGATGCGGCTGATCCGGGAGTACGCCCGCCCCGACGCCCCCGTGCGCGAGCTGCCCCTGGAGGTGCGTGAGACGCGCTTCGACAACGGCACGGCGCGGGCCGTGTTCACCGTCGCCAACCGGACCGCGGCGCCGGTGTCCGTCACCCTGCGCGCCCTGGCCTTCGACGGGGTGGAGTCGCGCCTCGCCTCCCCTGCCTCCTTCACGCTGCGGCCGGGGGAGAGCCGCGAGGGCGTGGCCGAATTGCGGCTGACCGGCGCCGCGCGGCCGGGGACGTACCACCACTTCGTGGAGGCGGCGTACGGCGCGAAGAAGGCGTACGGGTGGGGCGTCGCCGCGAACCCCGGCGCTCCCGCCTTCGACAGCGCGCAGGCGCTCCCCGGGCGGGTCGTGTACCCGCAGGGTGCCGCGAGCGTGGGCGGGCTCGACTGGTCGCGCCCTCTGGCGGTGGCCTTCGGCGCCGACGCCCCCTGGCTGGAGGTGGAGACCGCGTACCAGGTGGCGAACACCCTCCAGTCCGCCACCGGCCGCCCGGTGCGCCTGTCCAGCACGCAGGACCTCCCCGACTCGCTGGCTGCGCGCGGCCTGGTGCTCCTGGTGGGGACCGCCGCCAGCAACCCGCTGGTCGCGCGCGCCGCCGTTCCGACGCAGGCGGGGAAGGGCGTCGTCGCCCCCTGGCGCGGCCCCGCGGGGGAGCAGTGGCTCCTCCTCACCGGCGCCGACAAGGCCGACGTGCAGGCCGCCGAGGTGGACCTCGTCCTCCGCTTCTGGAAGAACGCAAAGGACTCGGCCCTCCGGCTCACCGGGATGGAGCGCGGCGCCGCCCTCGGCAACCGGGCCACCGTCACCGTTCCCGACCCACCCTGATGCGATCCACCCGGCCCACGCGATCCGCTCGCGCGGGCCTTTTCCGTCGCAGTGAAGCGTCCCCGCGGCCCGGCGTTCCGGCGCGGATCACCCGTCCCATCATCCTCGCAGAACCCATGAGTGGATTCCGAAAGAAGTGCCTCCGGCTGCTCCTCGTGTGTACGCTGGCCCTGCTGGGGCTGCACGCGGAGCTGTACGCCCAGCAGGTGACGGTGCGGGGCAGGGTGGTCGACGCAAAGGAGCAGCCGGTGGCCGGGGCCGTGGTCGCGGTGCAGGGGACGAGCGAGCGCGCCACCACCGACGCGAAGGGCGAGTTCTCCATCGCCGTGCCGAACGCCACCGCGACGCTGACGGTGACCGGCGCCGGGTTCGCGCCGGGGACGGTGACGCTGAACGGGCAGTCCAACATCCTGGTGCACCTCACCACCACCTCGGTGCAGCTCGAAGGGCTGGTGGTGGTGGGGTACGGGACGCAGAAGCGGAGCGACGTGACCGGCTCGGTGGCCTCGGTCAGCTCGGAGCGGATCGCCGAGCAGCCGACCGCCAACTTCGCCCAGGCCATCCAGGGCGCGGTGGCCGGCGTCAACGTGACCACCTCGGGCGGGGGCGCGGAGCCGACGCTGAACGTGATGATCCGCGGCCGCAACTCCATCACCGCCAACACCGACCCGCTGGTCGTGATCGACGGGATCCCGTACAACGGGAGCATCTCCGAGATCAACCAGAACGACATCCAGTCCATCGACGTCCTCAAGGACGCCTCGGCCGCCGCCATCTACGGCGCGCGCGGCTCCAACGGCGTGCTCCTGCTCACCACCAGGAAGGGGACCGGGAAGCCGCGGATCTCGTACGACGGCTACGCGGGCGCGCAGCAGGTGGCGCACCTCCCCGGGCTGATGACCGGGCCGCAGTTCGCCGCCTTCAAGTGCCAGCGGCAGATGGCCGTGACCGCCAAGGCGGCGGTGGACCCGTGCGGCGAATCCCAGATCGCCACCTACCTGACCCCCTCGGAGCTGGCGGTCTACCAGGCCGGCACCTGGACCGACTGGCTGGGCGAGGCCACCCGCACCGGGCTGCAGCAGCAGCACAACCTGTCGGTGTCCGGGAGCGCGGGCGACACGCGCTACTACCTGGGCGGCTCGCTCCTCGACATCCAGGGCGTGGCGCAGAACGACGAGTTCCAGCGCTACTCGCTGCGCCTGAACCTCGACCAGAAGCTGCACCAGTGGATCACCCTGGGGACCAGCACGCAGCTGGGGCTCACCAACCGCGGCGGGATCGCGGCCGACCTGGAAAACGCCTTCTTCCAGAACCCGCTGACCAGCGCCTACAACGCGGACGGCTCGCTGACGGTGTACCCCTGGGCCGACGACCCCTTCTTCGGCAACCCGCTGCAGGGGCTGCTGGTGCCGGCCGAGGACGACTCGCACCGCGTCTTCACCAGCAACTACGCCCAGCTCGACTTCCCCTTCCTCAAGGGGCTCTCGTACCGGGTGAACGCCGGGCTGGACTACGCCAACCGCGACCAGGGGCGCTACTACGGCCGGGACACGCGCAGCGGGCTGGTGGCCAACGGGCTGGCGATCACCAGCCAGAGCAACCGCTCCGACTGGACGGTGGAGAACATCGCCCGCTACAACCGCGCGTTCGGCAAGCACAGCGTCGACCTGACCACGCTGTACAGCATCCAGCAGAGCAGCCTTGAGTCGACCGGGCTGCGGGGCGAGGGGTTCCCCAACGACGTGCTGACCTACCACCAGCCGAACGTGGCGCTCCTGCTCACCCCCAGCAGCAGCGTGACGCAGTGGGACCTGCTCTCGCAGATGGCCCGCCTGAACTACGGCTACGCCAGCCGCTACCTGCTGACGCTCACTGCCCGCCGCGACGGCTACTCGGGGTTCGGCGCCAACCACAAGTACGGCGTCTTCCCCTCCATGGCGGTGGGGTGGAACGTGTCGCGCGAGGGCTTCTGGCCCTTCGCCGACCGCTTCAACACGCTCAAGCTGCGCGCTTCGTACGGGCAGAACGGGAACCAGGCGGTCTCGCCGTACCGCACGCTGGCCGCGCTCCGTGAGCTCCCGTACATCGACGACGCGCTGACCTACGCCGGCTACGTCCCCGCCACCCTGGGGAACCCGGACCTGCGCTGGGAAACCACCACGCAGCTCAACCTGGGCGCCGACTTCGGCTTCCTGAACGACCGCGTCACCGGGAGCCTGGACTTCTACAACTCGCGGACGCACGACCTCCTCCTCCGCCGCGCCATCTCGCCCGTGCACGGGATCGACAACGTGACGGAGAACATGGGGCGCACCAAGAACCACGGGATGGAGCTGCACCTGTCCACCATCAACGTGGAGCGGGACGGCTTCGGCTGGAACAGCGACTTCAACATCTCGGCGAACCGCAACCAGATCGTCGACCTGTACGGCAACGGGCAGAGCGACATCGTCAACCGGTGGTTCATCGGGCAGCCGATCTCGGTCAACTACGGCTACCGGTTCGGCGGGATCTTCCAGACCGGCGACGACATCGCCCACTCCGCGCAGCCCACCGCCAAGCCGGGCGACGTCAAGATCGTGGACGTGAACGGCGACGGGGTGATCACCCCGGACGACCGGGTGATCCTGGGGAACCTGGAGCCGAGCTACACCGCCGGGCTCAACAACACCCTCCGCTACCGCGGCCTTTCCTTCAGCTTCATGCTCACCACGGTGCAGGGGCTGAACCGTCCCAACCCGCTCCTCGACCAGGGGAACGTGTGGGCCGACGTGCGCCGCAACATGCCGATGCTCAACTGGTGGTCGCCCTCCAACCCCACCAACGAGTTCCCGGCCAACCGCGAGGGGAGCAACCCCCTGTCGGTGGACTTCTTCCAGAACGCCAGCTACGTCCGCCTCAAGGACGTGACGCTCTCGTACACCCTTCCCGGGGCGCTCACCGGCCGCCTGGGGGTGCAGAGCCTCCGGCTGTACGTGAACGGGCGCAACCTGTGGACGCACAGCGACTGGACCGGGCTGGACCCCGAGCTGGACAACAGCCACCAGCGCGGCGTCCCGCTGGAGCGCGTGCTGGTCGCCGGCATCAACACGAGCTTCTGAGGAGAGCCGGAACATCATGCACACCCCAAAGAACCCGGTCATGAAGACCCGACTCTCCCTGCGCCGCGCCACGCTGCTCGGCGTGCTCGGCGCGGCCGGCATCGCGCTGGCCGCCTGCGACAGCGACCTCCTGACCGAGAAGCCCAAGGACGTCCTGGTCGGCGAGAACCTGTACACCAGCGCTTCCGGCTTCCGCAACGGGCTGAACGGGCTGTACGCCGAGGCCCGCCGCGAGCGGAGCGGCTTCCTGGACGCGGGCAACAACCTGCGCGGGATGATGTACTTCATCGGCGTGGACAACGGCTGGGGGAACTACCGCTCCCCCGCCATCGACGTGTACAACCTGTTCGGCACGCTCAACAACTCGCAGGAAGACGACTTCCTGGACGTGTGGAAGTGGCTGTACGAGACGATCAACGCCGCGAACACCATCGTGGACCGGGCGGAAAACCCGGAGGTGAAGTGGACGGAGGCGGAAAAGAACGAGACGCTGGCCGAGGCGCGCTTCTTCCGCGCCTGGGCGTACCGCCACCTCTCGTACCTGTGGGGCGGGGTGCCGCTGGCGCTGCACGAGTCGAGCGGCGCCAACATCAAGACCGACTGGGAGCGCGCCACCCGCCAGCAGGTGTGGGACCAGGTGGAGCAGGACCTCCTCTTCGCCGAGCAGTACCTCCCCGATCAGCCCACCACCCAGGGCGGGCTGACCAAGGCGGTGGCGCAGCACTACCTGGCCGAGCTGTACCTGGCCGAGGACCAGCCGGTGAAGGCGGAGGTCTACGCCCGCAAGGTGACCGACAGCGGGCGCTACCGGCTGATCACCGCGCGGTACGGGGTGAACGCCAGCGCCCCGGGCGTGGCCTTCATGGACCAGTTCGCGGACGGCAACGTCAACCGCAACCAGAGGAACACCGAGGGGCTCTGGGTGCTGCAGTACCAGAACAACGTCACCGGGGGCGGCTCCAACATCATGCGCCGGTACTGGGTGGCCCGGTACTACGCCATCGCGGGGATGAAGTCGGTGCCGGAGTTCGGGGGGCGCGGGATCGGACGTCTGGCCCCGACTCGCTGGGCGCTGGAGCTGTATGCGCCCACGGACGACCGCGGCTCGATGTACGCGATCCGGAAGTTCTACCAGTACAACAACGCGGCGGCGGTTCCCAAGGGGAAGAAGCTGGGCGACACGGTGTTCACGAAGGCGGTCAAGGAGGACACCAAGGGACTTCCCGACTGGCCGAGCACGCGGAAGTGGGATTACGCGGACCCGCTCGATCCGGACGGCGGCTACAACTACGAGGACCAGCCTTACGTGCGGCTGGCGGAAACGTACCTGTTGCTGGCCGAAGCGCAGTTCAAGCAGGGGAACACGGGTGGGGCAGCGGCTACCATCAACCTGCTGCGGGACCGGGCGCACGCGCCCCGGGTTACGGCGGCTCAGGTGACTTTAGATCTGGTGCTGGACGAGCGGTCTCGTGAGCTGCTGGCTGAGGAGCAGCGTCGGTATACCCTGCTGCGTACGCACACCTGGCTGGACCGGACTAAGAAGTACAATCCGATCGCGGGGCCGAACGTGACCGCGCGTGACACGGTGTTTCCGATCCCGCAGGCGGTGATCGATGCGAATTTGACCAAGCCGATGCCTCAGAATCCGGGCTACTGACGGCTGGGTTTGGGCGTGTCCCCCGCTGGCGCGGGGGTCGGGCTGCGGCTCCGTAGCACACGAAACGACCGTGTGCAACGGAGTCGAGCCCCCGCGAACTGCTGCGGGGTCTCGCCCCTTCGGGCTCGCATCCCCCACGCACGGGCATCTTCCCCTGCCCGCTACGTACTCTCGTGAAAGTGACGGAACCCGGTAGATGATGCTGCGCAGACTGTTCGCCGTTACGCTCCCGCTCTGCCTCCTCCCCGCCATGCTGGTTGCCCAGGCGGCTGCGCCGGCTCCGGCGGAGGTTCGTATCCGCTACACCATCGACGATGGGTGGAAGTTCCTCCTGGACGGGGTCAACTTCGCCTGGTCGCCGACCGTTTCCGATGCGGCGTGGCAGGATGTCTCGCTCCCGCACACCTGGAACGCCGCCGATCCCTTCGACGACGTGCCCAGCTACCGGCGCGGGGTGGGGTGGTATCGGCGTCCGCTGCGGCTGGACCCGGCGCTTAAGGGGAAGCGCGTCTTCCTTTACTTCGAGGGGGCCAACCAGCGGGCGGACGTTTACGTCAACGGCGCCTTCGTCGGGGAGCACCGGGGCGGGTACACCGCCTTCTCGGTGGATGCTACCCGCTTCCTCCGGTTCGACGGGACGGACCTCGTCGCGGTGCAGGTGGATAACTCCCACGACCCTTTCATTGCGCCGCTCTCCGTCGGCTACGCGCTGTACGGGGGGATCTACCGCGACGTGTGGGTGGTGGCGACGGACCCGGTGCACCTGGACGTGACCGACCACGCCTCTTCCGGGGTGTTCGTGTCCACGCCCTCCGTCTCGCGCGAGCGGGGCGAGGTGGCGGTGCGGGGGACGGTGGTGAACGATGGCGCGGCTGCGGTGCGGCTGCGGGTGGTTAGCACCGTGACGGACGCGGCGGGTGGGCAGGTAGCGCGGGGCACCTCCGCGCTGGCGCTGGCGGCGGGCGCACGGGGCGAGTTCCGGCAGGCGCTCCCTCCAGTGCGGACGCCTCGCCTCTGGTCGCCTGACGACCCTTACCTTTATACGGTGACCACGGAGGTCTGGTCGGGGGACTCGCTGGTGGACCGGGTGACGAATCCTCTGGGGTTCCGCTGGTACCGCTTCGATCCGCAGGGGGGCTTCTTCCTGAACGGGGCGAAGCTGCAGCTTCGCGGGACCAACCGGCACCAGGATCACCAGGGGCTCGGCTCCGCGATGCCGGACGAGCTGCACCGGCGCGACATGGAGCTGATCAAGCAGATGGGCGCCAACTTCGTGCGGCTGGCGCACTACCCCCAGGACCCGGCGGTGCTGGAGGCGGCGGACCGGCTGGGGCTCCTGGTGTGGGAGGAGATCCCGGTGGTCAACTACGTCACCCCGGCCCCGGAGTTCACGGCAAACGCCGAGAACATGCTGCGCGATATGATTCGCCAGCACCGCAACCACCCTTCCGTGATCCTCTGGGGGATCATGAACGAGGTGTTCCTATGGAGCCCGGAGGGAGCGCGCATCGGCAGGCAGAGCGACACCACCTACATGCGTTGGGTGCGCGACCTGGCAGCCGACGAGAACCGCCTGGCGCGTGCCGAAGACCTGACGCGCCCCACCACCATGGCAATCCATGGGAGCGCGGACTACGACAGGGCCGGCGTCGCCGGGGTGACGGACGTGCTGGGGGTGAACGAGTACAGCGGGTGGTACAGCGGCGTGTTCGCGGACTTCGGAAAGGGGCTGGACCGGCGCCACGCGGCCCACCCGGATCAGCCGCTCTTCGTCAGCGAGTACGGCGCCGAGAACGACGAGCGGGTCAACTCGCTGGAGCCGGAGCGCTTCGACTTCAGCGGCACCTGGCTGCGCATGTTCCACGAGAGCTACCTGCGCCAGATCGCCGCGCGTCCGTGGCTGGCAGGGACGGCGGTGTGGAACCAGTTCGACTTCTCGCAGCCGGAGACCGGCGGCTCCATCCCCTACATGAACCAGAAGGGGCTCCTGACCTGGGACCGCCGCCCCAAGGACGTCTACTACCTGTACCAGGCCAACTGGACTACGGCGCCGATGGTGCGCGTGGCGAGCCACGAGTGGACCCACCGTGCCGGAGTCGGCCCGGCGCAGGCGACGCAGCCGGTGGACGTGTACTCCAACCTGGCGAGCGTCGAGCTGTTCGTGAACGGCCGTTCGCTGGGCGCCAAGGCGCCGGACGACGTGCGCAAGGCGAGCTGGCAGGTCCCGTTCGTCCCGGGCGACAACGTGGTGGAGGCGCGCGGCGAGCGCGACGGGCGGCCGTACTCCGACCGGGTGACCATCCACTTCACCGCGGTCCCGGCGCAGCTCCGCGATGCGGAGATTCCCTTCCAGGCGCTGGGGGTGAACGTGGGGACGCGGGCGCAGTTCGCCGGGCGCGACGGCGAGGTGTGGCTGGGCGACCAGGCGTACCGGGCGGGCGGCTTCGGCTTCCTGGGCGGCG
>JAFAYN010000299.1 GCA_019240375.1 Gemmatimonadota bacterium | reverse complement strand
AAGGGCACGGCGCTCCGCTTCGACGAGTACCACCACGGCTTCCAGGGCGGCGGGAGCGCGGTGGGTGCCACGCTCCGCTTCCTCCGCCATGCCCCCCTGGGCCGCATGGCGCTGCAGCTGGCCGCGGCGGGGGTGGGGCTCCTCCTCCTGCTGGGGTGGCGCTTCGGGGCGCCGCTCCCGCCCCCGCCCGTGCGCCGCCGCTCCCCCCTGGAGCACGTGGAAGCGCTGGCCGGGGCGTACCGGCAGGCCGGGGCACGCGCCACGGCCCGCCGGCTCCTGGTGGGCGGGCTCGCCCGGCGGCTGGGGCGGCAGGGGCCGCGCGACCCGCGGGGCGAGGGGGAGCTGCTGGAGCGCCTGGGAACCCGTCTCCCGGTGGGGAGGGAGGCCGCGCAGGCCGTGCAGAAGGAGTGGAGCCGGGGGGACGAGGCCGACCTGGTGGTCCTCGCCCGCGACATGGACCGACTACTGGAAGAGGCCAAGCGAACGTGAGCACCGCGATGCAAGAACCGGCGAGCGCCGACCGCGCCCTGGAAGTCCTCGACCAGCTCCGAGGCGTGGTGCTGGGGCAGGACGACACCCTCCGCCAGATGCTGGTGGCGCTCCTCGCCGGGGGGCACGTGCTCCTGGAGGGCGTCCCCGGGACGGCGAAGACGCTCGCCATCCGCTCGCTCTCCATGGCGCTCGACCTCCGCTTCGGGCGCGTCCAGTTCACCCCGGACCTGATGCCCACCGACCTGACCGGGGTCAACGTGCTGGACGAGCTGCGCCGCGAGTTCGTGTACCACCCGGGGCCGATCTTCACCGACCTGCTCCTGGCCGACGAGATCAACCGCGCCCCCGCCAAGACGCAGGCGGCGCTGCTGGAGGCGATGCAGGAGCGCCAGGTGACCAGCGACGGGGTGACGCGCCCGCTCCCCGCCGCCTTCACGGTGTTCGCCTCGCAGAACCCGGTGGAGTACGAGGGGACGTACCCGCTCCCCGAGGCGCAGCTCGACCGCTTCCTCCTCAAGATCACCATCGGCTACCCGGGCGCGGAGGCCGAGCGCGCCATCCTGGACCGGTACGCCGAGGGGTTCAGCGCCGACCGAGCCGACAGCTACGGGATCCGCCCCGTGCTGACCGGCGCCGAGCTGCTGGCGCTGCGGAGCACGGTGGCGGCGACGCACGTGGAGCCCAGCGTGCGCGACTACATCACCCGGATCGTCCGGGCCACCCGCGAGGAGCCCAGCTTCGCCCTGGGCGCGAGCCCGCGCGCGGGGGTGGCGCTCTTCCTGGCCTCCCGCGCGGAGGCGCTCCTTGCCGGGCGCGACTTCGTCACCCCGGACGACGTCAAGTCGCTCGCCCTCCCCGTGCTGCGTCACCGGGTGACGCTCACGCCGGAGGCGGAGGTGGAGGGGCAGGCGGTGGACGAGCGTCTGGGTGCCCTGCTCCAGACCCTCCAGGCTCCTCGGTAAGTGCCGGTCTGATATTGATCTGCGTTATTAGAGACCGGTCGGTTTCGTGGCGGTGCTGACTCGCGGGCGGGGCGTTCTCCTCGTGCTGCTCCTGGGCGTGCTCGCAGTGGGCGCGTGGGCGCTCTGGTGGGAGCCGGGCCACGTCCGCGTACGGGAGGTGGAGCTGGCGGTCCCGCGCTGGCGGCCCGAGCACGCAGGGCTGCGGGTGGCGGTGCTGACCGACCTGCACGTGGGCTCGCCCTACCACGGGATCGCGACGCTGCGCCGGATCGTGGCGCTGACCAACGCCGCCCGGCCGGACCTGGTGCTGGTCCCCGGCGACGTGGTGATCCAGGGCGTGCTCGGGGGGAAGTTCGTCCCGCCGGAGGAGTCCGCGGAGGTGCTTCGGGGGCTGCGCGCCCCGCTCGGAGTGTACGCGGTGCTCGGCAACCACGACTGGTGGCTGGACGGTCCGCGGGTGGCCCGCGCGCTGCGCTCCGCCGGGATCCCGGTGCTGGAGGACACCGCCGTGCGCGTGACGGCCCGGGGGAAGCCCTTCTGGGTCGCGGGGGTGAGCGACTTCTGGGAGGGTGCGCACTACGTCCCCGGCGCGCTCCGGCCGGTGAGCGACGACGCCCCGGTGCTCCTGTTCACGCACAACCCGGACGTGTTTCCGCTGGTCCCGGCGCGGGTGAGCCTGACGGTGGCGGGGCACACGCACGGCGGGCAGGTGAACCTGCCACTGGTGGGGAGACCGATGGTTCCCTCGCGCTACGGGCAGCGGTACGCGGCGGGGCTGGTGGTGGAGGGTGGGAGGCACCTGTTCGTGGCGACCGGCACGGGGACGAGCATTCTCCCGGTGCGGTTCCGGGTTCCGCCCGAGGTGGTGGTTCTGGTGTTGCGCCCGGAGAGGTGAGGTCGAGGCGGGGGGCCGCTCCAGAGCCCGCAAACCGCGCGGTCTCTTCCGCGGGGTCGGTGAGCCTGCCGATACAGCCGGCAGTCTCACCGACCGCTACGGGAGCCCCGGAAACAGCCCCGGGTCTCCCTCGCAACAGAATGTGGGAATAGCAGG
>JAFAYN010000593.1 GCA_019240375.1 Gemmatimonadota bacterium | reverse complement strand
CGTGGATGCGCCGGCGCTGGAGGCGGCGCTGACCGAGGTGGTGCGGCGCCACGAGGTGCTGCGCACCGTGTTCGCCGCCGGGGAGGACCAACCAGCCCAGGTGATCCGGCCCGCGGGGGCGCACCCGCTACCGCTGCTGGACCTGCGCCACCTGTCCCGAGAGAGTGCCGACGCCGAGGCCCGGCGCCTGGCCGCCGCCGACGCGCGGCGGCCGTTCGACCTGGCCCGTGGCCCCCTGCTGCGATGCATGCTGCTGCGCCTGGGGGAAGAGGACCACGTGCTCTTCCTCACGATGCACCACGTGGTCAGCGACGGATGGAGCATGAACGTGCTGACCCGGGAGGTTTCCACGCTCTACGCCGCCTACAGCCGGGGCACGGCGGAGCCGACACCGCGCCTGCCGGAGCTGCCCGTACAGTACGCCGACTTCGCCGCCTGGCAGCGCAGCTGGCTCACCGGTGACGTGCTGGACGAGCAGATCGGCTTCTGGAAGGAGAAACTGGCCGGAGCCCCTCCGCTGCTGGAGATCCCCACGGACCGGCCGCGCAGGGTCGGACTGAGCCCGCTGGCGGCGAGACACGGCTTCGCCCTCTCCGCGGAGCTGTCCGACCGCCTGCGGGGGCTTGCGCGTCGCGAAGGGGCGACGCTGTTCATGACGCTGCTGGCCGGCTGCCAGGTGCTGCTCGCGAAGTACTCGGGGCAGGAGGACGTGGTCGTGGGCACCCCGGTCGCCGGACGCACCCACCGCGAGACGGAGGAGCTGATCGGCTTCTTCGTCAACATGCTCCCGCTGCGGGGTGACCTGTCGGGCGATCCCACCTGGGCCGAGCTGCTGGGGCGGACCCGGGAAACGGCGCTGGGGGCGTACGACCACCAGGCGCTGCCGTTCGAGAAGCTGGTGGAGGAGCTGGGGGTGGAGCGGAGCCTGACGCACTCGCCGGTCTTCCAGGCGGTCTTCACGCTGACCCGCGCTGGGGGTGCGGAAGCGCCGTCGCTGGGGGGAGGCGTGGCGCTGGAGCCGTTCGGGGGCGGGGCGGGGATCGCCAAGTTCGACCTGGACCTGGTGTTCACCGACGCCGGGGAGGCGCTGATGGGCGCGATCGTCCACCCCGCGGAGCTGTTCGATGCGGGGACGATCGAAAGGATGGCCGGGCACCTGGAAACGGTGCTGGAGTCCATGGCGGCCGACCCGGGGTGCCGCCTCTCCGGGCTCTCCCTCCTGCGCGGCGCCGAGCGCACCCAGGTGCTGGAGGCCTGGAACGCCACGACCGGCGGGTATGAGAAGGCGCTCGTCCACGAGCGGTTCGCGGAGCAGGCCGCCCGCACCCCGACAGCGGTGTCCGTGCAGTGGGGGGAGGAGGTGCTCGGCTACGCCGAGCTGGACGCGAGGTCCAACCGGCTCGCCCACCACCTCCGCGGCCTGGGCGTAGGGCCGGAGACCCGGGTCGGTGTCTGCCTGCGGCGCACCCCGGAGCTGATGGTCGCGCTGCTGGGCGTGCTCAAGGCCGGCGGCGCCTATGTCCCGCTGGACCCCACCTATCCGCCCGAGCGGATCGCGTACATGCTGGACGACGCGGCCGTGCCCGTGCTGCTCACGGAGCAGGCCCTCCTCGCCCGCCTTCCCGAGCACCGGGCCGAGATCGTCTGCGTCGATCGTGACGCGGCGCGGATCGCCGCCGGCGGTGCCGAGCCCCCGGCGGTCGACCTCTCCCCCGACAACCCGGCGTACGTCATCTACACGTCGGGCTCGACGGGGAAGCCCAAGGGGGTGGTGGTGCCGCACCGCGCCATGGCGTGGTTCGTCGGGGCGGCGCGGGAGGTGTACGAAATCACCGCCGAGGACGCGGTGCTCCAGTTCGCCTCGATGAACTTCGACACCAGCGTGGAGGAGATCTTCCCCACGCTGCTCTCCGGTGGGCGGCTGGTGCTGCGCACGGAGGAGGTGCTCGGGTCCGCGCGGATCTTCCTGGACGCGTGCCGGGAGTGGGGGATCACGGTGCTCAACCTTCCCACCGCCTACTGGCACGAGCTGGTGGCGGAGCTTTCGGCGGGGGAGGGCGCGGACCTGCCCCCGGAGACGCGGATCGTCATCGTCGGCGGGGAGCGCGCGCTCCCGGAACGGCTGCGGGCGTGGAGGGAGCGCTTCGGCGGGGCGGTGCGGCTGGTGAACGCCTACGGTCCCACGGAAACCACCGTCGTGGCGACGGTGGCGGACCTCACGGCGGCGCCGGACGGGGAATCGGCTTCGAGCCCGCTGCGCGTGGTCCCGATCGGGCGCCCGCTCCCCCATGCGCGGGTCTACGTGCTCGACATGCGCGGGGAGCCTCTGCCGGTGGGTGTCCCGGGCGAGCTGTACGTGGGCGGGGGCGGGGTGTCCCGGGGCTACCTGGGGCTCCCGGACCTCACGGCGGACCGGTTCGTCCCCGACCCCCACGGTGTGGAAGCGGGCGCGCGGCTGTACCGGACGGGCGACCGGGTCCGCTGGCTCCCCGACGGCTCGCTGGAGTTCCTGGGCCGCGTCGACGATCAGGTCAAGGTGCGCGGCTTCCGCGTCGAACCGGGGGAGGTCGAGGCCGTGCTTCACGGCCATCCTTCCGTGGAGGCGGCGGTCGTGGTGGTGCGGGAGGACGTCCCGGGCGACCGGCGCATCGTGGCGTACGTCACGCCGTCCGGGGACGCGGCGCCCGACCCGGCGGAGCTGCGGGCGTACGCGGGCCGGGAGCTGCCGGACTACATGGTGCCCTCCGCGGTGGTGGTGCTGGAGGCTGTCCCGCTCATGCCCAACGGCAAGGTCGACCGGCGCGCTCTCCCCGCTCCGATGCGGACGGGCGGCGCCCACGGGGACGGGGCCGACACCCCGCGCGACGAGATGGAGGCGGTGATCGCCGGCATCTTCAGCGAGGTCCTGGGCGTCCCGGGCGTGGGTGTGCGGGACAGCTTCTTCGACCTGGGCGGGCACTCGCTCCTGGCGGTGCAGCTCATGTCGAAGCTGGAAAAGGCCACGGGGGTGCAGGTCCCGCTGGCGTCGCTCTTCGAGGCGCCCACCGTGGAGCGGCTGGCGGAGGCGGTGCGCCGCGGCGGGGGCGCGACGTCGCTGCTCGTTCCCATGCGCCGGGGGGGGAGCCGAGCACCGCTCTTCCTGGTGCACCCGGGAGGCGGGAACCTCATGGCCTACGCTGCGCTGGTGAAGGAGCTGGGCGCGGAACAGCCGGTGTACGGGCTGCGTTCGCGCGGCATCGAGCGGGACGAGAAGCCCAACTGGACCATGGAGGAGATGGCCCGCGACTACCTGGCCGCGATCCGGGAGGTGCGGCCGTCGGGTCCGTACCGGCTGGGGGGGTGGTCCCTGGGCGGCGTGATCGCGTTCGAGATGGCCCGGCAGCTGGAAGCGGAGGGCGAGACGGTGGAGCGGCTGGTGCTCGTCGACTCGCGCAGCCCCCGCCTGGAGGATCCCGACGGAAGCATGTCGCGCGACGATCTCCTCCTGGTGCGGAGCTTCGCGGAGGACCTGGGGGTGCCGGCGGAGAGCATCCTCCA
>JAFAYN010000508.1 GCA_019240375.1 Gemmatimonadota bacterium | reverse complement strand
CGGCGGCGGCGGGGGCGCCGGACGTGGCTGGTGAACTCAGGCAAGGAGCGGAAGCGATGGCGAACCAGGCCGGCAGGGTGGAGGCACTATCCGACGAGCTGAAGGGAGCGTACGGCGACGCGCTGGTCTCGGTCGTGCTGTACGGCTCCGCCGCGAGGGGGACGTACCACGAGGGAGTCTCGGACCTCAACGTCCTGGTGCTCCTGCGCGACACGACCCCGGCCACCCTGCGCCGCGGCTCGTCCATCGCGCGCCGCTGGGTGTCGGAGGGGAACCCGCCCCCGCTGGTGATGGGCGCCGAGGAGTGGCGGCGCTCGGCGGACGTGTTCCCGATCGAGCTGTCCGACATCCGCGACGCGCACCGGGTGCTGCACGGACGCGACCCCTTCGAGGGGGTGGAGATCGACCGCGCCGACCTGCGTCTGCAGTGCGAGCACGAGCTGAAGGGGAAGTACATCCAGCTGCGCGAGCGGTACCTGTTCTCGGCCGAGGAGCCGGAGGAGCTGGGCGCCACCCTCAAGCGGTCGCTCTCCACCTTCCTGGTGCTCTTCCGCGCGGTGCTCCGCCTACTGGGCGAGGAGGGCGTGCGCGACCCGGAAGAGGTGATCCGGCACACGGCGGGGCGGGCCGGTTTCGACCCGGCGCCCCTGCTGCGCATCCTCCAGGCGCGGCGCGACGGGAGCGAGCTGCGCCCGGGTGCCGACGACCCGGTGGTGGTGGGCTACCTGGAGGCGGTGGGGGCGGCGGTGGACTTCGTGGACCGGCTTCCGCTGGTGCCGGAGTAGGAGCAACGGCGTAGGGAAGGCCTTACGGGAAGGGCGGCGGGACGGATGGACCGCCCTGCGTTCGAACATCACATTCTGGAGGATATCGATGCGGATCTCACGGCTGACGCTTGCTCTCGCGCTCGGTGCGTCGCTCTCGGGGTGCGGCTACAACCAGATCCAGGCGCTGGACGAGCGCGCGAACGAGGCCAAGTCCAACATCGGGGTGGAGCTGACCAACCGGAACCAGCTCATCCCCAACCTGGTGGCCACCGTCAAGGGCGCCGCCAACTTCGAGAGCAGCACCTACACGGGGATCGCGCGGGAGCGGTCCGGCAGCGGGCAGCAGGGTGCGGCTCCGGCGGCTCCTGCGGGGGCACCTGCGGCGCAGGTGCAGCAGGCGCAGGCGCAGCTCCAGCAGGCGCAGCAGCAGGTGCAGAACGCGGTGAAGACCGGGAACCCGGGGCAGATGGCCGCCGCCGACGCCGCGGTCACCCGGCAGATCGGCACGTACATCAACGTCGCCGTCGAGGCTTATCCTCAGCTTCGCGCCACGCAGAACTTCACGGCGCTGCAGGACCAGCTCGCCGAGAGCGAGAACCGGATCAGCGTGGCCCGGCGGGATTACAACACGGCGGTGCGGGAGTACAACACGTACATCCGGACCTTCCCGCAGGCGATCACGGCGCGTGTGACGGGGGCGCAGCGGAAGGAGCCATACGAGGCGCCGGCAGGGTCCGAGGCGGCGCCGAACGTGGACTTCAGCAAGCCGTGAGTCGTTGATGATGGTGTAGGGGTGGGGCCGCTCCGGAGCCTCGCCAAACAGCCTGCGAGTCTCCTACGCGGGGTCGGTGAGCCCCACGATACAGCCGTGGGTCTCCCCGCCCGCGGAGGGAGCCACGCCCAAACCGCCGGGCGCGTCTCCCTCCGCCAAAGATTCGGGGGGTACGACGGAAACGGCAGGAACGGCAGAACAACGCAGGGCGGGCATTCGCGCGAATGTCCGCCCTGCTTCGTGTAGTTGAGCCCCTCCCCTGCCGGCGGGGGATCGAGGGGGCAGGCTGTGGGGAGGGGCCCAAGCCCAAGATGCGCACCCAGGCTCCTTCCGTGGGATGCCTTCCCCCAGAATTGGGGGAAGGTGCCGAGCGCAGCGAGGCGGATGGGGGCGTGCGGCGCCGACTGCTACGCCGTCGGCCTCGTGCGCGTGGTGTCGAAGGCCTTGCCGGCGCTCGATCCTCCCTCCGCGTCCGGGCTCTCCTCGCGGCGGCGCTTCATCACCAGCCCCTCCGTCCAGCGCTCCACGGCCTCCGCCTCCTCCGGCGAAACCACCACGTCCTCCACCTGCACCCCCTCCGGCGCTTCCCCGCCGCTCCGCTCGATCACCTGCTGTACCACGGTGCTCCAGGTGGCGGTCTGGGCCACCTTCCCCACGGTGCGGATCGCCACGCGGTCCAGCTGGTTGGCGGCGCGGGTGTAGGCCCTCACCTCGAAGCGCACCGTCCCGGGCGCCGGCTCCTCCGTCATGAAGCGGATCACCCCGGCGAAGAAGTGCCCCTCGATGGTGACCGAGGTGATCGCCCTGGGGGTGGCCTCCTGCACGCGCACCTGCACGTTGCCGCGCAGGGGGACGGCCAGGGTGAGCGTCTCTCCCACCTCCAGCGTGCTCGGCGTCTGCGGCTCCGCGTCGGTGTCGAGGAGGGCGTTGGGGGAGAGCACCTGGAACTGGTTCTGGACCAGCTTCAGGATCTCCTCCGGCGTCAGCTTGCTCCCGCGGATGTCCGCCCAGAAGCGCTCCCGGTGCAGCCTCCCCACCCCGTCGGAGGGGAGCATCTCGGGGAGCGCGTCGGCCAGCTTGCGCAGTCCCTCGCGCAGCGGGGTCGGTTTCACGCCGAACACACCGGTCAGCGCGTTGACCTCTCCCTCCGGGATCAGGTTCCCTTCCAGGAGCATGGTGATCTGGTCGGCGTTCACCGGCAGGTCCACCCCCAGCGCCGATGCGGCCCCGGTCCCCATGCGCGCCATCCACTCCGGGATCGGCACCCTCACCGGGTCCTTGCCGGTGATCTCCTCCAGGTGGTCCAGGAGCCCGTTCATGCTGGTCGTCTCGGTCCCGGCCAGGTCCAGCACCGCGCCCGTCCCGCCCTCCCCCTCCACCGCTCGGGCGATCACCTCCCCCAGGTCCTCCACCCACACCGGCTGGAACGGGTGGTCGCCCGCGCCGATCACCGGCACGGCCGGGAGCGTCCGCACCATCTTGAGCATCAGGGAGATCACCTCGTCCCCCGGGCCGTACACGTTGCCGGGGCGGAGCACCAGCCACTCGGGGGGAGCCTCCGCCCGCACCACGTCCTCCGCGGCCTTCTTGGAGCGGTGGTACGCCGAAGCGCCCCGCTCCGCCCCCAGCGAGGACACGTACACGAAGCGCTTCGCCCCCGCGCGCGCCGCCTCCTCCACCATGCGGCGCGTCCCCTCCACGTTCACGTCCTGGAAGGTGACCTCCGGCGGGTTTTCCGCCACGATCCCGGCCACGTGCAGGACCGCGTCGCAGCCGTCGGCGCTGCCGCGCAGCCCCTCCGGGTTCCCCACGTCGCCGGGGTACGGCTCCACTCCCGAGGCCCACTGGCGGCTGTCCTCCTCCGCGTGCCGGGAAAGGAGACGAACCGTATGCCCACGCTCCAGCAGGTGGTCCACCGCGGACTTCCCCACCACACCGGTGCCACCCGTGACGAGAACTTTCATGTACGCACGCTCCGGAAAGGGTCCGCGTGCGGGAACGCATACGGGGTGCCAGCCCGGGGCACGGGCTGGTCCGCGCCTCCATTCAGGGCGGGACCGCACCCTTCCCGACTGGCTCTGAGAGGCACCGGACACGCCTGGCGAGAACCCGCTCCTAATGAGACTACTACATCTGTAATAGAAACGCGATCACTGGCTCCGGCCCTGGGAAAACCTTATCGTGGGCACAATCACACAATAACGGGTGCTCCCCATCGCGCAGCCGCCCCCAGTCCGGAGCCGAATTCATATGAAGCAACCCCGCCGTCCCGACTCGCCTCCCCGCAAGCCGCGCCGTCGCTGGCGCTGGCACGTCCCTCCGGCCATCATGCACGGCCCCGGGGCGCTGGAAGGAACTGAGGTGCTCGACGAGGTGTCGGGCGAGTTCGGGCTGATCCTCTGGCAGACGCTGCGGGACGTCGGCCTCTGGTCCAGCGTGGCGCCCGGAGAGCGCGCCGGGCTCTTTTCGGCGAGTGCGGGGCAGCGCCGCGCCGCTGCCATCCTGGCCGCGAGCCTGGAGCCCGAGGTCGCCACCCCGCTGGGGGTGGTCGGCGGGATCCTGGAGGACCCCGCGGGCACCGCTTCCGAGCAGGTGATGCTCGCCTGCCGCGA
>JAFAYN010000336.1 GCA_019240375.1 Gemmatimonadota bacterium | reverse complement strand
GCGCTTCCGCGAGGGGAAGCCGGTGGGCGCCCCGGAGCGCTTCGACGAGCGCGGGCGCCCGGAGGGGAAGAAGGGGCGGATCTCGCTCCTGCGGAAGGCGCTGGGGACTCTCTCGGGAGGGAAGTGAGCGATGGGCCAGCAGGCGTGCATGGGGGGGATGATGATGTGCAGCTTCGGCGTGGCGCCGAGCTCGCTGGTGGTGCTCCCCGCCAACCGCGTCATGGTGGGCGGCCCCCCGGCCGCCAACATCATGGACTTCGCCCCCATCGTGAACGTACCCCCCTTCGGGATGTGCCAGTCGCCCTCCAACCCCACCGTGGCCGCCGCCACCGCCGCCGCCCTGGGGGTGCTGACGCCGATGCCGTGCGTCCCGGTGACGGCGGCGCCCTGGATCGTGGGGGCGCCCACGGTGATGATCGGAAGCATGCCCGCGCTGAACTCCACGTCCAAGCTGATGTGCTCCTGGGGCGGGGTGATCCAGCTCACCTACGCCGGACAGGTCACCACGCAGGTTCCCTGAGGTCCGCACGAATCCCGGAGGCGGCATGACCTACAGGTTCACGATGGGGCGGGGCGCCGTGGGGCTCCTCGCCGCGGGCTCGGCGGGGGTGGGGGGACTCCTCTTCCTCGCGGGGATGCTGGTGGGGGTGAGCGCGGGGGCGCAGGCCGCTCCCCCCGCCGCCCCGGACACGCTCCGCCCCGTGGCCAGCCAGGCCGAGTGCCCGGTCCCGGCCGACACCACCGGCCTCCTCCCGGTGGACGGGGACGACGACCCGGCGGCCGCCGCGGTGGCCTGGACCCCGCCGCCGGCCGCTATGTCGCCGGGGTACGCGGACGCGCCCCCCGCGCCCTCGCGGTATGCCGCGGACGCGGACCCGCGCCCGGCGCCCTCCCGGTACGCCGCGCTCCCGCCCGCGCCGGCCTCCGACCCCGGCCCCTACTCGCTCCAGGTGGGCGACTTCGCGGCGGAGGACCGGGCGATGGCGATGCTGGGGCGATTGGAGCGGCGGGGGTACGAGCCCTTCATCGTCTCGGGGGTGGACCGCCGCGGGCAGACCTTCTTCCACGTGCGGGTGGACCGCTACGAGGAGCGCGCGGAGGCGAGCGAGGCCGCGCTCCGCTTCGCCCGGCGCGAGGGGCTCCCGGCGATGGTGGTCCCCACCGAGTACGCGCTCCCGTGAGGGGGCGGCTCGCGGCGGCGCTCCTGGCCGGGGCGCTCCTCCTGGGGGGGTGCCGCGCCTCCGTGAAGACCGGGTACTTCGCGGTGCAGACCTCGCCGGAGGCCAACGACCGGAGCCCGGTCCCGGTGGCGGTGGTGGTGGTGTACGACGCCGCCCTCCTCAAGACGGTGGCCGCGCTCACCGCGCACGACTGGTTCGCCCGACGGGCGCAGCTCACCCGCGATCACCCCACCGGCTTCCAGGCGGTCTCCTGGGAGTTCGTCCCGGGACAGACGGTCCCGCTGCAGCCGCTCCGGCTCCGCCGCAAGAAGGCCCGCGGGGCGTTCGTCTTCGCCGACTACGCCGCCCCCGGCGACCACCGGGTCCGCGTCGACCCGTACCGCCGGGTGGTGATCCGCCTCCTGGATGCGGACGTGGCGGTGGAGCCGCTCCGCCGCTGACCGGACCGTCCACTCATCCGCCGACCCGAACCTTCGCAGAATGACCCGCGCCGCAGACCTCCCGGAAGCGATCCGCTGGCACGAAGGGATGCTCCTCGCGCCCCAGCACTTTCAGCAGGCGTCGCTCCGCCAGGAGATGCTCGTCCACTACCATGTGCAGGCCGCGGCGCCCTTCCACTGGGGGGTGCGCCGGCTGGAGATCAACCGCAACCTCCTCCCGGGCGGCGTGTTCCGCGTGACGGAGCTGGAGGCGGTCCTCCCCGACGGCCTCCCGGTGGCGTACTCGGCGCACTCGGACGCCCCGCTGGAGCTGGACCTGCGCCCCCTCCAGGACCAGGCGCGGCAGGCCCCGCTCACCCTGCACCTGGCCATCCCGGCCGTCCCCCCCGGGGGGGAGAGCCCGGCGGGGCGCCTGGAGCGCTACCGTCCGGTGCGCGGCGACGAGGTGGCGGACGAGCACGGCGACGCAGCCCCCACCGAGGTCCCGCGGCTCCGCCCCAACCTCCTCCTCCTGGCGGGGGAGACTCCCCCGGAAAAGTACGTCACCCTTCCCCTGGCGCGGGTGCGCTTCGCGGACGAGACCTTCGTCCCCGCCGAGTTCGTCCCTCCCCTCCTCACCGCCACGCGCGAGACCTGGCCCACGAAGCGGTGCTCGGAGCTGGCGGTGCGGATGCGGCAGAAGGCGCTCTTCCTGGCCGAC
>JAFAYN010000326.1 GCA_019240375.1 Gemmatimonadota bacterium | reverse complement strand
CGGTGATCAGGAGCCCCGCCACCGCGTCGCCCTTCACGAACTTGGACGAGCCGTCCATGGCGCCGTAGAACTCGGCCTGCCGGGTGATCTCCTGGCGGCGGCGGCGCGCGTCGTTCTCGTCGATCAGCCCGGCGCCCAGGTCGGCGTCGATCGCCATCTGCTTCCCCGGCATCGCGTCCAGGGTGAAGCGCGCGGCGACCTCGGCCACGCGGCCGGCGCCCTTGGTGATGACGATGAAGTTGATCCCCACCAGGATCAGGAAGATCACCATCCCCACGGCGTAGTTGCCGCCGATGACGAACTCGCCGAACGCCTGGATCACCTTCCCCGCGTGCCCCTGGCTCAGGATCAGCCGGGTGCTGCTGACGTTGAGCGCCAGCCGGAAGAGCGTCAGGATCAGGAGGAGCGACGGAAAGGAGCTGAACTCCAGCGGCTCCACCGTGTAGAGCGAGACCAGAAGCACCACCAGCGAGATCCCGATGCTCAGCGCCAGCATCAGGTCCAGCATGAAGGGCGGGAGCGGAAGCACCAGGAGCGAGATCACCAGCACCACCGCCACGGGGAGCCCCGCCTCGGGGAGGCGGGCCAGGAACCCCTTCTTCGGCGCCGGGAGCGCCTGCACGGCCCCGCTCACCGGCGGCCTCCGCGCGGGCCGCGCTGGCGGATGACGAACGCGAGCACCTCGGCGACGGCCACGTACAGCTCGGGCGGGATCGTCGTCCCCACCTGCGCGCTGGCGAGCAGCGCCCGGGCGAGCGGACGGTTCTCGTAGGTGGGCACGCCCGCCTCGCGGGCGATGGCCTTGATCCGCTCCGCCACCTTGCGCTGCCCGATGGCGATCACCATCGGCGCGGGGGCGATCTCGGGGTCGTAGCGGAGCGCGACGGCGATGTGGGTCGGGTTGGTGATCACCACGTCGGCCTTGGGGACCTCGGCGAACATCTGCTTGCGCACCAGCGCGCGCCCCATGCTGCGCATGCGTGCCCGGAGGAGCGGGTCGCCCTCGGACTGCTTCATCTCCTGCTTGATCTCTTCCCGCGTCATCCGCAGGCTCCGTTCGAAGTTCCAGAGCTGATAGAGGTAGTCCGCCGCGGCGAGCCCCAGAAAGGTGAGGCCGGCCGTGGTCAGGACCTTGTGCGCGTGGAGGCGGATCGCCTCCAGGAGCGCGGTCGGGCTCTTCTGGGGGAGCTGCAGCAGCTGCGGCCAGGCGTCGGCCAGCACCCCGCGCACCGCCATCCCCACGAGCAACATCTTGAGGAGCGACTTGGCCAGCTCCACCCAGGGCTGCGCGCCCAGCATCCGACGTCCGTTGGCCAGCGGGTTGACCCGCTCCCACTTGGGACCCAGGGCCTGGAGCGAGAACACCCCGCGCCCCTGCAGCGCGCCGATGGCGAGCGCCGTCCCGGCAAGGGCGGCCAGCACCGGCCCCACCGCCGAGACCCCCTGCCAGGCCGCGTCGCGCACCAGGGCGGCGGCGCTCTGCTCGTCCAGCGGCCCCGTCCCCGCCGAGGCCAGCCCGCGCCCCATCATCGCCATCAGCGAGGCGCCCATCTTCGGCTCGGCCGAGCGGAGCACCGCGCCGCCCGCCAGGAGGAGCACGGCCGCGCTCAGCTCCTGGCTCTTGGGGATCCGCCCCTCGTCGCGCGCGTCCTGGCGGCGCTTCGGAGTGGGGGCTTCGGTCCTTTCCTCCGACACGTCAGCGCCCTCCCCCGCCCAGCGCGCCCAGCACGCGGACCACCGATTCGGCGTACGAGCCGACGTTCCCGGCGAAGAGCGGCGCCGCGTACGGGAGCGCCGCAGAGAGGGTGAAGAGCCCCACCGCGATCTGCACCGGGAAGGCGACGCTGAGCACGTTCAGGCTCGGCGCCACCCGGCCCAGCATGGCGATCGCCACGTTGGCGACCAGCACCGCCGCCACCACCGGCCCCGCGAACTGCATCCCCACCACGAACACGCTCCCGCCCATCGACACCAGCGCGGCCGCCGCGGCGCGCGGGTCGCCGCCCGTCCCCACCGGGAACATCTCCAGGCTCTCGGACAGGGCGCGGACCATCGCCAGGTGCCCGTCCGTCGCCAGGAGGAGCGACACCGCGAACAGATTGGAGAGCTGCCCCAGCACCGGCACCGAGTTGCGGGTCAGCGGGTCGAGGAGCGCCGCCCCGGAAAGCCCGCTGTGGATGGAGATCAGCTCCCCCGCCACCTCCGCCCCGCCCACCAGCACCGCCGCCCCCATCCCCACCGCCAGCCCGGCCAGCGCGTCGCCCAGCACCCCCGCCAGGGTGAGCACCGGCGCCGCGGGCGCGGCGGCCATCGCCACCGGGTGCAGGAGCACGGTGAAGAGGAGCACCACCGCGGTCCGCACCTTCATGGGGACGGCCCTCGACGAGAACACCGGCGCCACCAGCATCATCCCGGTGATCCGGGAGGAAAGGAGCACCAGGGCGGCGGGCGCGCCGGGCGCCAGCGGGTCGAAGGCGGAAACGGTCACTGCACCAGCGTCGGGATGGAGCGGAACAGCTCGGTGGTGTACTTCGCCAGCGTCTGCAGCATCCAGGGGAGGACGGCCAGGAAGACCGCGCCCACGGCCAGCAGCTTGGGGACGAAGGCCAGCGTCTGCTCCTGGATCTGGGTGACCGCCTGGAAGAGGCTGATCGCCAGCCCCACCCCGAGCGCCACGCTCAGGAGCGGTCCGGCCACCAGGAGGCCCGTCATCATGGCGTTGCGCGCCAGGTCCACGATCATCACGTGCGACATGCGTCTCTCTCAGCGGAAGGAGGTGACCAGGCTCTGCACCACCAGCGCCCACCCGTCCACCAGCACGAAGAGCAGGAGCTTGAAGGGGAGCGAGATCATCGCGGGGGGGAGCATCACCATCCCCATGCTCATCAGCACCGACGAGACGACCACGTCGATCACGATGAAGGGGAGGAACAGGACGAAGCCGATCTGGAAGGCGGTCCGCAGCTCGCTGGTGGCGAACGCGGAGGCCAGCACCACCAGCGGGACGTCGTCCACGGTGGCGGGGGGACGGGAGTGGCTCAGCTCCACGAAGAGCGCGATGTCGCGCTCGCGGGTCTGGCGCACCATGAAGGCGCGGAACGGCTTGGCGCCCGTCGCCAGCATCTGCGCCTCGTCCATGCGCCCCTCCATCCACGGCTGGAAGGCGGTGCGGTTGGCCTCGTTCAACGTCGGCCCCATCACGAAGCCGGTGAGGAGGAGGGCCAGCGCCCCGATCAGGTGCGCGGGGGGCGAGCCCTGCGTCCCCAGCGCCTGCCGGAGGAAGTGGAGGACGATCAGGATGCGGGTGAACCCGGTCATCATCAGGACCATGGCGGGGAGGAGCGAGAGCATCCCCATCATCACCACCACGCCCACCGTCCCGGAAAGGCGCAGCCCGGAGCCGGCCTCGCCGCCCACCTTCACGTCCATCTGCGGGACCAGGCGCTTCAGCGCCGAGTCCACCTTCGCCGTCCCCTGCCCCGGGCGCAGCACCGCGGGCATGGTGCGGGTGCTCGGCGCGGGGGCCGGCGTCGCGACCTCCGCCGCCCCGGCCTGGGGGGTGGGGGGCGCCGCCTGCGCCGCCGCCGGACGGGCCGCCATCCCGGCGCCCACCACCAGCGCGACCACCGCCGCCGTGCGCAGCGCGGCGCGGAGCCGCGCGGCGAAGTCGGCGCCCTCGCACGCCTGCGGCGCGGAATCGCCGTCCTCCACCGTCGCGCGGGGGCGGACCGCGTGCAGCGCGGCCGCCAGCAGCCCGCGCTCCATCCCGCCGCGCAGCGCCGCCCGCGAGGGGACCAGCGCGGCGAGCGTCAGCGGAGCCGGAGCCTCCTCCGCCGCGGCCGCCTCGGCGGCACGGACCACCTCCATCTCCGCCTCGCCCAGCTCCAGCACCGGGCGGACGCCGCCCTCGCCGAGCGAGACCGTCACCAGGCGCTCGCCGATGCGCACCACCGCGAGCCCCTGCTTGGGGCCGAGCGCGAGACGCTGGACCACCTCCATGGGGAGGCGCCCGCGCGCCCGCGGCCGGGCGACGCCCAGCCGGCGCAGCAGGGCGTAGACGAGCAGCATGGCGCCCATCACCACTCCCAGCCCGGAGACCAGCGCGGCCGGCCCCGCCACGGTCACGCCCCCACCTCGGCGGCGTTGAGCGACGAGACGATGCGGGTGATGCGCACCCCGAAGTACTCGCCGAGCACCACCACCTC
>JAFAYN010000233.1 GCA_019240375.1 Gemmatimonadota bacterium | reverse complement strand
CGGTGGTCATCAGGATGTTGAGTCGCATCTTCTGCACTCCAGGGAAGAAGCCCCGCTCCGGGTCTCCGCTCACGTCGCTTGTCGGGATCGGACGGCTGAAGTCGAAGTCCAGGCTGGTTCTTCCCATTCCCTTGACGTCGCTCTGCGTGCTGTAGCCAATGATGTTCAACGGCACTCTGGTCTCTCGCGTCTGCCTTTGCTCCGGGCGCCCGATACGCACACTGATGGAGCCGTTGAACTGCCCGATGAATTCTTTACCCTGCATCTCGATCCTGGCGGCGCGGTCGCTGCATGCGCACGTTGCCACCTTTCCGGGGTCAAAGGGAAACCTGAACACGAGCGTCGCTCCTGTCTGTCGGGTGGAAATCGCGTCCGGAGCGCACAACACCCCGGGTCTCACCAGGATGGTGCAAGTCTGCCGGTGCCTCACGCGTAGCGGCGGAGCGCTTCCCGGAGCGCGTCGGGGACCGGCGTGGGGGCGAGCGCGCCCCCGTCCCGGCGCATGCACGCCACCTCCTGCTCCCCGCGGGCCACCAGCTCCTCGGCGCCCCCGCGGCGGCGCCAGTAGTCGAAGCGCATGCTCACCCGGTTCTGCGCCAGGGCGCCCAGCCGCATCCGGACCGCCACCTCGTCGAAGGCGGCCAGCTCGGCCAGGTACTCGCACGAGACGCGGGTGGTGACCAGCGCCAGCCCGCCCTGCAGCGCCTCCAGCACCTCGGGAGCGTGGTCGCGCAGGAACAGCTCGCGGCAGCGCCCCTGCCACCGCACGTGGTTGGCGTAGTAGACGTTGCCGACCAGGTTGGTCTCCTCGAAGCCGACCACGTGCAGGTACTCGTAGGCGGGGAGTGCGGCGTCAGTTGCCGTACCCATTCGCCGCCAGGCGCGCCCCGATCTCGTCGTACATCCGCGGGTCGTCCGGGGCCCAGGTCGCCAGCCCGTCCACGTAGCGGTTGTACATGCAGAAGGCGGCGGCGATCAGCACCGCGTCGTGGATCTCGGCGTCGGTGGCGCCCTGCTCGCGCGCGGCGCGCACGTCGTCGTCGTCCACCGTGCGGCCTCCCTGCTGCACCTTGGCCGCGATGGCGAGGAGCGACTTGAGCTTGTCGCTCACCGGCGCGGTGGGGTAGTCGGCGATCACCGAGTCCACCACCGCCCCGTCCCCCAGCAGGTGCCGGGCGGCGGCCCCGTGCGTGGTGCAGCAGAAGACGCAGCGGTTCAGCGACGAGACGTAGGTGGCGATCAGCTCCCGCTCGGCGGGGGTGAGCGCGGCGGGGCGGCGCAGGAGCGTCTGCGCCAGGCCGTTGAGCAGGGCCCCGGTCTCGGGGTAGCCTTCCAGCAGGCCGGTGATCCCCGGCCGACCCTCGGTGACGGCGACGTGTGCCATGGTTCCTCGACGGTGTGGGTGGGGTGGTGTTCCGCTCCCGGGAAAGGGAGCGGGTGGGGACTTCGCTCCGCTACTCCCCGGCCGCGAGCAGCCGCTCCGGGCTCCGCCGCTCGCCCTCCAGCACCTTCCGCCCGACGGCGCGCCCGTACTCCAGCCCCACGGAGCTGTCGAACGGGTAGTGCAGCCCGCCGTCCACGCGCGAAAGGGCGGCCTGGCCCGCCCAGGCGCGCAGCCGGTGGCGCTCGGCCGGGAAGTAGTGCCCGAGGATCTCCGCCGCGGCGCCCGAGAAGTAGGCGTGCCCCGACGGGTACGAGGGGAAGTTGGGGAGCCGCACCCGCGGGTGGACCGCGGTGTCGGCCTGTGAGGGGCGGAGGAGCCAGTAGGCGTACTTGGCGTCCCAGCACGCGATCCCCGCGTCCATCAGCCCGGCGTTCAGGACGGCCAGCAGGTGCGCCGTCTCCCGCTCGCCGAGCCCGTACCTGCGCGCCAGCCCGGCGGCGACGGCGTTCCAGTGGCCGGGGGGCGTTGCGGTCCCCGGCCCGTCCGCCCAGTACTCCACGTTCCGGAGCCGGCGTCCCGATGCGCCGGCGGAAGCGGTGCGGACCTGTGCGAGCGCCACCGCGAACTCAGGCGAAAGGTACGCCGGGGGCGGGGGAGGGCGGAGCTCGTCGCCCGCGGCCAGGAACCAGGGGTGCACCCGCCCCCAGCCGGGGCGCACCGGGGCCGGCTGCCTGGTGTTGCTCACCCACCGCCCCGGACCCTCCGGTACCGTCCCCGCCCAGGCGGCGGAGCGCTCGCCCGCCTCCGCGCCGGCGATCAGCCCCCGCGCGATCTCCCGGGCCGCCGCCTCCGCCGCGCCGGCCTCCTCCGGGAGCGCGGCGCCGGGGTACGCGCGGGCGACGTCCTCCGCGGCCCGGCGGTCGATGTCGTCCACCCGGTCGGGGAAGAAGCGCTTCAGCACCGCGGCCGAGGCGAGCACCGCCGTGGCCCGCGCGTCCGGCCCGGGCGCGCCGCGGGCGCCGGGTGCGGCCGAGAGCGCCCGGTGCTGCGCC
>JAFAYN010000221.1 GCA_019240375.1 Gemmatimonadota bacterium | reverse complement strand
CCACCACGCGCTTTCCAAGCAAAAATCCCCGGGATGCGCTTGCGCGACATCCCGGGGATCATGGGCCCGGCAGGACTTGAACCTGCGACCCTTGGATTATGAGTCCAGTGCTCTGACCAACTGAGCTACGGGCCCGACTCCGTGCGGAATATACCGGGCTTTTCCCGACTCCGTCAACCGAAAGACGAAACCCCTACCGCGTCCCGAAGAGCCGGTCCCCCGCGTCGCCCAGCCCCGGGCGGATGTACCCGTTCTCGTCCAGCCCCCGGTCCAGCGCCGCCGTGTAGATCTGCACGTCCGGGTGGTCGTTCAGCATCCGCTGCACCCCCTCGGGCGCGGCCACCATGCACATGAAGCGGACGCGCGTGGCGCCGTTGCGCTTCAGCGAGTTCACCGCCGCCGAGGCCGAGCCGCCCGTCGCGAGCATCGGGTCGAGGAGGATGAAGTCGCGCGCCTCCGGCTCCGGCGGGATCTTGAAGAAGTAGTCCACCGGCTCCAGCGTCTCGTGGTTGCGGTACAGGCCGATGTGCCCCACCCGCACCGAGGGCATCAGCCGCAGCACCCCGTCCACCATCCCCAGCCCGGCGCGGAGGATGGGGACCACGGTCAGCTTCTTCCCCGACAGCATCATCTGCGTGGTCGTCTCCAGCGGCGTCTCGATCTCCACCGGCTCCAGCCGCAGGTCGCTGGTCACCTCGTATGCCATGAGCATGGCGATCTCGTCCACCAGCTCCTTGAACTTCTTCTTCGACGTGTCCACGCGCCGCAGCACGGTCAGCTTGTGCTGGACCAGGGGGTGTCGGATGACGGTCAGGTTCGGGAAGTCGCTCACTTGGCTCTCCGGTAGGTTGTGCGCGGAGGAGATACTACGGTCCGGCCGCTCCCGCGGCAACTCCCCTCCCGGTTTGCACGCTCCGGGTTCCGGTGGTAGCTTTGGGCATCCAATCGAACACGCCGCCCGACCGAAGCCCCACGCGAAACCGGGGCGCCCACCCGCGCGTAGTGACCGTGCGCCCGACGTCGGGCGCGTCACCTCCATCCACGGTTCCACACCGATGAACCACGCACTCCTGCTGGAAGACGTTTCCAAGCGTTATTCCGGCCACCTCGCGGTCGACGGCCTGAGCCTGGCCGTCCCCGCCGGGACCATCTACGGGATCCTGGGGCCCAACGGCGCCGGGAAGTCCACCACCATCCGGATGGTGATGAACATCATCATCCGCGACTCCGGGCGCATCTCGCTCCTCGGCACCGACCCCGAGCAGGACCGCGAGGTCCTCCGCCGCGTCGGCTACCTTCCCGAGGAGCGCGGCCTGTACAAGAAGATGAAGGTGCTGGACGTGATCGTCTTCTTCGCGCGGCTCAAGGGGGTGGACGCCGCAGCCGCCCGCCGCGAGGGGGAGCGCTGGATCGAGAAGATGGGGCTCGGCGACTGGCGAGGCGCGCGGGTCGAGACCCTTTCCAAGGGGATGCAGCAGAAGGTGCAGTTCATCACCACGGTGATCCACGACCCAGACGTGCTGATCCTGGACGAGCCGGCCTCCGGCCTCGACCCGGTGAACCAGGAGGTCCTGCGCGACACCATCCTGGAATCGCGCGACCGGGGGAAGACGGTGCTCTTCAGCACCCACAACATGGACCAGGCCGAGCAGCTCTGCGAGCACGTGTGCATCATCGCCGGCGGGCGGAAGGTGCTCGACGGGCCGCTCCGCGACATCCGCCGCGCCAACCGCACCAGCCGCTACGCCATCGCCTTCGACGACCCGTGCGAGGAGGCCGCCCGCTTCCTGGAAACCAGCCCCAGCCTGGCCCACGTGCTCCGCGAGGAGGACGGGTGGGAGGTGGAGCTGGAGCCCGGCCACGACGTGCGCGAGCTGGTCTCGACCCTGAACTCCTTCGACGTCCCGCTCGCCCGCTTCGAGCGCGTGGAGCTTTCGCTGCACGAGATCTTCGTGCAGCGCGTCGGCAACGCAGCCAACCCCCAGCGCCGCCCGGAGCCCGCCCATGTCTGAGATCCTCCTGATCGTGCGGCGCGAGTTCCTGGAGCGCGTCGGCACCAAGGCCTTCATCATCAGCACCCTCCTCTTCCCCCTGCTGATGATGGCCGGATTCGTCGTCCCCACCATGATGGGGTCGGGCGGCGGCGAGAAGAGGATCGCCCTGGTGAACGAGGGCCCGGCCCCGATCGGCCAGCAGATCGTCGCCACCCTGGGCGCGGCGCCGCACTCCGAGGACGACCCCAGCTACCGGGTGGAGCCGGTGGCCGGCACCTTCGCGCAGAACCGCGAGGCGCTGAACGCCCGGGTCCAGTCCAAGGAGCTGGACGGCTACGTCGTGATCCCGGCCGACGTGCTCACCTCCAACCAGGTGACCTTCCGCGCCCGCAACGTGTCCAACTTCCGCGTGGTGGGCGACGTGCAGCGCGCGGTGACGCGCTCGGTGCAGGCGGCGCGCATCCAGAGCTCGGGGCTGGACGTCCAGCAGGCGGCGGCGCTCCTCCGCCCGGTGGAGATGAGCACCACGCAGCTCACCGACAAGGGGGAGGAGGGGGGCAACGCCATGTCCACCTTCATCTTCGGCTACGTGGTCACGTACCTGGTCTTTTTCATGATCATGTTCTACGGCCAGAACGTGATGCGCAGCGTGGTGGAGGAGAAGACCAACCGGATCGTGGAGGTGATCGTCAGCTCGGTGCGCGCCAGCGACCTGATGCTCGGCAAGATCCTGGGGGTCAGCGCGGTCGCGCTCTTCCAGGTGGCGATCTGGGCCGCGTTCGTGACGCTGCTCGCCACCCGCTCGGACCTCCTCAGCAAGCGCTTCAACATCCCCCCGGGCGCCTTCAAGGCGATCCAGGTGGCGCCGGGGATGGCGCTGGCGCTGGTCGGCTTCTTCCTGCTCGGCTTCCTCCTGTACGCGGCGATCTACGCGGCGCTGGGAGCGGCCGTCACCAGTGAGCAGGAGGCGCAGCAGCTCGTGTTCGTGGTGTTCATGCCGCTGATGATCGGCTTCCTCTCCTTCAT
>JAFAYN010000163.1 GCA_019240375.1 Gemmatimonadota bacterium | reverse complement strand
CCCCCACCTGTCCAGCACGTAGGCGCGCGCGTTGGCGACCGGCCCACCGATGGTGATCCGCCCACCCCCGGCGCGGCACTCGCCCGTGCTGCTCCAGATGGTGTCCTCCGTGGGGCCGTACAGGTTGAAGAAGCGGCGCCCGGGCGCCCAGCGCTCCACCAGCTCCGCCGGGCACGCCTCGCCCGCCACCGTCACCACGCGCAGCGACGGCAGCTCCGCGTCGGGGAGCGCCGCCAGCGCGGCCGGGGGGAGCGTCACCACACTCACCCGCCGCGCCTCCAGCAGGCGGACCATCTCCGCCCCGGGAAGAAGCTCGTCGCGCGAGCCCAGCACCAGCGCGGCGCCGCTCCCCAGCGCCATCGCCATCTCGAACACCGATGCGTCGAAGCTGGGGGATGCGAACTGCAGCACCCGCTCCCCCGGCCCGACGCCGAAGCGCGCCCGCTGCTCGGCGGCCACGTTGAGCAGCCCCCGGTGCGGCACCAGCACCCCCTTCGGAGTCCCCGTGGAGCCGGAGGTGTAGATCAGGTACGCACCGTTCTCCGGCCACAGCGGTTCCGTGCCGATCTCGCCGACGTCGCCCGCCTCGCCCTCGTCCAGCAGGACGACGCGCGCGCCGTGCTCCGGAAGGCGCTCCAGCAGGGCGCCCCGGGTCAGGAGCACGGACACGGCGGCGTCGCCCAGCATGTACGCCAGGCGCTCGCGCGGGTAGGCCGGATCGAGCGGGACATAGGTGCCGCCGGCCCGGAGCACGCCCAGGAAGGCGGCCACCAGATCGGGGGAGCGCTCGGCGCAGACGCCCACGCGCGTCTCGGGGCCGACGCCCAGGGCGCGCAGGCGGGCGGCCAGGCGCCGGGTGCGCGCGTCCAGCTCGGCGTAGGAGAGGCGCGCCTCGCCGTACAGCACGGCGGGGGCATCGGGAGTCGCGGCGGCGTGGCGCTCGAAGAGGTGGTGGAAGCAGAGCCCGTCCTCGAAGGGCGCCGCCGTTCGGTTCCACTCCACCACCACCCGCTCCCGCTCTTCCGGGGGGAGGACGGGGAGCCGGAACACGGGCTCGTCCGGATGCGCTACGATCCCTTCCAGGAGCGTCCGGTAACCGCGTGTCAGGCGCAGTACCGTGGGCTCGTCGAACAGGTCGGTGGCGTACTCCACCACGCCGGAGATCCCCCCGGCCTCCTCCACCAGCGAGAAGGTGAGGTCGAAGCGCGCGACCTCCGTTTCGACCGGATGCGGCGCGAGCGCGAGGCCGGGGAGCTCCACCGCGCCCTGCGGCGCGTTCTGGAGCACGAACATCGCCTGGAAGAGCGGGTTGCGGCTGAGGTCGCGCTCCACCCGCAGCTCCTCCACCAGCTTCTCGAAGGGGAGGTCCTGGTGCGCGTACGCGCCCAGGGTGCGCTCCCGCACCTGCCGCAGCAGGGCGGTGAAGGTGGGATTCGCGGAAAGGTCGGCCCGGAGGACCAGGGTGTTGACGAACAGCCCGACAAGACGCTCCGTCTCTTCCTGCGTCCGCCCGGCGATGGGGGTGCCCACCAGGACGTCGTCCTGGCCGCTGACGCGGGCCAGCAGGAGCTGGAAGGCGGCGAGGAGCGTCATGAACGGCGACGCCCCCTCCCCGTGGGCGAGCGCCCGGACCTCTTCCGCCAGGGCCGCGGGAAGGGCGAACTCGCACGACGCGCCCCGATGGCTCTGCACCGCCGGGCGCGGTCGGTCGGTGGGGAGATCTAGGACGTGCGGCGCCGCCGCGAGCTGCCCGCGCCAGTAGCCGAGCTGCCGGTCCATCTCGCCGCCGGCTAGGTACTCCCTCTGCCAGACCGCGTAGTCCGCGTACTGGATCTCCAGCTCTGGGAGGGGCGATTCCCCGCCGTCGGCGAAGGCGGTGTAGAGCGTCGCCAGCTCGCCGAGGAGCACGCCCGCGGACCAGCCGTCGGTGACGGCGTGGTGCACCGTCAGGAGGAGGACGTGCTCGCGGTCGTCCAGGCGCAGCAGCTCGGCCCGGAAGAGCGGCCCTGCGGCCAGGTCGAAGGGACGCGCGACGGCTGCTCCCACCGTCCGCCGCACCTCCGCGTCGCGCCCGGCCGGGGCCACCGTGGACAGGTCCGTGACCGGGAGCGCGAGACCCGCCGGGGGAGCGACCCGCTGGAAGACCTCGCCGTCCACCGGGACGAAGGTCGTGCGGAGCACTTCGTGACGCCGAACGATCTCCTCCAGCGCGCGCCGGAGCGGTTCCACGCGCAGCGTCCCCGTGAGCCGGATCACGCTGGCGCTGTTGTAGACCGCGGCCTCCGCGCCGAGCTGCTCCACGAACCAGAGCCGCTCCTGCGCGAAGGAGAGGGGGGCCGCCTCCGCCCGCCGGCGCGGCCGCACCCGGCGGGGCGAGACCTCTTCCCTGCCCTGGTTGAGCCTGGCGACCCGCATCATGAGCAGCTTGCGCTGCTCCGGGGTCAACTTCGCGAGGAGTTCGGCGGACTGGGTCATGCCAGGGCGGTCTGCGGAATGGGGTGACGCTCTCCCGGGGTGGTCCGGGAAGGGCGTCCGTGGGAACCGGACGGGTCGGATGGAGGGGCCGCGCCCCGGGACCGGTGGCGGCGGCACGGCGCTCCCGGGACCGTGGACGACGTGCCCGGTCCGGAGGGAGAACTCGCGGGTGTGGAGGTGCGCTACTGCCGGAGACTGCCTGGACCCGAGCGATGCTTCCCCCGGGTACGGCACCGCGGCGGGCCGGAGGAGACCCGGAAAGCGGCTGCGGTGTGGAGGAGGACTACGCGGCTTCGGAGCAGAAACAGCGGCTGCGGAAACTTGTATTCAAATGTTTCTCGGCGAATATAACCCGACACCTCGTAACGCGCAACAGCCCCCACCGGGACACGTCCCGATGGGAGCGTCGATCCTTCCGCGTCACAAAAACACCGTCGATCGGTCACACGGAATCCATCTCCGCGGGGAGGCCGTCCTCACCGGACAGGAGGCCGAGGAGATCGTCGTCGGAAAGCCCGGTGATGTCCGACAGCAGGTCGGCGAGCACGTCGTCGTCGACCTGCGCGAGCTGGCGCTCCTCCACCGCCGCCCCCAGCCCGGCCAGCGTCGGACGCTCGAAGAGCGCCTGCACCGGGAGCTCCACCCCCAGCACCCGCCGGACCCGGGAAACGACCTGGGTCGCCAGGAGAGAGTGCCCGCCCAGCTCGAAGAAGCTGTCGTGCATCCCGACGCGCTCCACCCCCAGCACCTCCTTCCAGATTTCCGCCAGCGTCTCCTCCTGCGGCGTGCCCGGAGCCACGTACGCCCGGCCCTCGCCCCCCACCTTTCCGGCAGCGGGGAGCGCCTTCCGGTCCACCTTGCCGTTGGGGCTCAGCGGCAGGCGCTCCAGTACCACGAACGCCGAGGGCACCATATACTCCGGCAGGCTCGCCCCCACCCCCGCCTTCAGCTCCTCCACCTCCACTCCCTCTTCCCCCGCCACCACGTACCCCACCA
>JAFAYN010000156.1 GCA_019240375.1 Gemmatimonadota bacterium | reverse complement strand
ACGTGGCGCCGCGGTGGCGCGGCCGGGGCGTCGCCCTGCTGCTGGGGTGCGCGGCCGCGGCGGAGATACACCGTGGGGGTGGGCTGTACCTGAAGGGAACGGCGGTGGAGACCGGCTCCGGAGCCCGTCTGTACGGCCGCTTCGGGGTGTGCGACCCGTCCGGCTGCATCGTCGCCGGGCGTGCCTTCCGGCGCCTGGCGGAGCTGGCGGGGCGGCCCGTGCGTGAGGTGGCGAGGTCCCTGCCCGAGCGGGCGTGGAATCACGAAGCGTGAGGACGTCCCCGGCGCCCCATGGACCTGCGCTCGCTCCCCGGCGCATGAGCCGACCTCCCACACCCGCGGCCCGGCTCGCGCCCGCCTGAACCTCACCCTTCGACACGGGCGAACACATGCGACCCGTACGCTACAACGTCGCGGCGACCCTGGACGGCTACATCGCCGGCCCCGGCGGGGAGTTCGACTGGATCCCCGAGGACCCGGCCGTGGACTTCGCCGCGCTCTTCGCCCGCGTGGACACCGTGCTCCTGGGCCGCCGCACCTACGAGACGGTCCTGCGGAACGGTCCCACGCCCTGGGCGGAGGACGCCCGGGTCTACCTGTTCTCGCGCACCCTCCGCCCGGAGGACGCCCCCGGTGCCACCCTGGTGAGCGAGGACGCGGCGGGAGTGGTGGCCGCGCTCCGCGCCGAGCCGGGCGACGGCGAGATCTGGCTGTTCGGCGGGGGCGAGCTGTTCCGCGACCTCCTCGCCGCCGGGCAGGTGGACACGGTGGAGGTCACGGTGGTGCCGGTGCTGCTGGGGGCCGGCGTCCCGCTCCTCCCCGCGGGCGTGCCCCGCACGACGCTGGCGCTCACGCACTCGCAGGTGTACCCCAGCGGGATGGTGGCCCTGCACTACTCCGTGCGGAACACGGGATGAGCGACCCGGTCCGGGTGGGAGTGATCGGCACCAGCGCGTGGACAGAGCGGATGTACCTGGCCTCGCTGGGGAGCGACCCGCACGCGCGGGTGGCCGCCCTGTGCGGACGCCGGCCGGAGCACACCCGCGAGGTGGCGGAGCGCTGGGGGGTGCCGCGCACCTTCGGCGACCACCGCGAGATGATCGCCGCCGGCGGGCTGGACGCGGTGGTGGTGGCCGCCCCGGACGACGAGCACCACCCCATGACCCTGGCGGCGCTGGACGCCGGGCTGCACGTGCTGTGCGAGAAGCCGCTCGCCCGCACCGTGGCGCAGGCGGAGGAGATGTGGCGGCGCGCCCGAGCGGCGGGGGTGGTGCACATGACGCTCTTCACCCTCCGCTGGCTCCCCGCCCACCGCTTCGTGCGCGAGCTGCTGGCCGCCGGGCGCATCGGCGAGCCGCGGGCCTTCGCCTTCCGCTTCGTGCACGGCCTCGGCTTGCGCGAGGACCTGCGCTGGCGGGGCGACCCGGCGCGCTCCGAGGGGGTGCTCTCGGACCTGGGCTCGCACGTGTTCGACCTAGTGCACTGGTGGCTGGGGCCCGTCACCGGGGTGAGCGCGCACCTGCGCGGCTTCGGCCCGCCGACGGAGGACGGCGCTGCGCCCGCCAACGACTCCGCCCTGGTCACCCTGGAGCTGGCCTCGGGCGCGCACGGCACGGTGCACCTGAGCAGCCGGGCCTGGGTGGACGACCGGACGCCCACCCAGGAGTTCACGATCTTCGGGAGCGAGGGGACGCTGGAGGCGCGGCTGGCGCGCCCCGACGCCGAGGTCCGCCTGGTCACGGCCGATGCGGGGTGGGGAGTGGTCCCCGTCCCCGAGCGCCTGTACGGCGGGGCGACGCCCGACCGGCCGACGGCGGTGTTCACCACCGGGAGCGCCGGCCCGCGCGCCTGGATCGAGGCGATCCGCGAGGGGCGCCCGGCCACCCCCGACTTCGAGGACGGGTGGCGCGCCCAGGGCGTGATCGACGCGGCGCTGGAGTCGGCGCGCACCGGGTGCCGGACCGCGGTCTGACCAGCGCGCGGTGGCGGGCTCCTCATCCGGATCACATGGCATACACGTACCTTTTCTTCCACCCCCTGCGGCTCCCCCTGGCCTCCCACGAGCTGAGCGGGGAGACCGTGCTTCCGCTGGACGATCCAGCCGCGGTGCGGTCCGCGCTGGAGGAGGTGATCCCCGGGATCCGCTGGGTGAGCGCCCGGGAGGGGCGCACCGAGGTCCAGGGGCAGTGGATGGAGTTCTTCCTCCGGCCGGAGGTGGGCACCCTCGGTCTGCGCTGCTCGCTCCGCGCGGATTACCAGCCGATCGTCCAGCGCCTGTGCGACGAACTCGGCTGGCTCGCCTTCGACGAGCAGCCCGTGTGCTATCAGCCGCACCGGCTCCCGATGCCCGCGTAAAGAGCCGGTCGGCCGGATACGCCGCTCCCCGCCCGGGGTCGAGGCGGGGCTCGCGGTCGCCCACGGCCCGGAGCGTGCACGGGCGACCTTCCCGGCTTCCTCCTTCGTCTCCCCGGCTTCCCCGGCACCTACCCATGCGCCGCCAGGTCTCGCGCTTCCTCCTGGCGGCGCTGTTCGTCGCCGCGGGCGTCCTGCACTTCGCCTTCCCCGACCCGTACGTGCGGATCGTCCCGCCGTACCTCCCCCGGCCCTGGGCGCTGGTGTACCTGAGCGGCGCGCTGGAGATCGCGGGCGGGGTCGGGCTGCTGGTCCCCTTCACCCGCAGGGCGGCGGCGCTCGGGCTGGTCCTCTTGCTCGTCGCGGTGTGGCCGGCCAACTTGCAGATGCTGCTCGACGCCCGGGCCTCGGACGCCTCACCGGGGTGGCAGGCGCTCCTCTGGGCACGAATTCCGCTGCAGCCGGCGCTGATGCTGTGGGTCGGGTGGGCGGCCGCGGTCCTTCCCCGGAGACGCCCGCGAACGGGTCCGTCCTGAGCGCCTACCGCCGCGCCCGTCCACGCATCCTGAGCCGCGGGGGCAACCCTCCGCCATCCGGCGGCGTCCAACCTTCCGCATCGCCAGCGGATCCACGCCCACCCCTCCCCACCGCTCCCGTCATGCGCATCGCCCGAGTGCTCGTCCTCGCCCTGCTCGCCTGGCTCCCGCCCACCCTCGCCGCGCAGGCGCACCCGGAGACGGTCCGGGGTCGGGTGGTGAGCGACAGCGGCAAAGCCGTCCCCGAGGCCGTGGTGACCATCACCCGCGCCCCCGACCGGGAAACGCTCACCACCCGCACCGACTCCACCGGCGCCTTCTCGCTCACCTTCGCCGAGGGGACGGGCGACTACCTGGTGCACGTGAACGCGCTGGGGTGGACCCCCTTCCGCCGGCGCGTGACGCGGACCGGCGCGGAAGCGGTACTCCCGGTGGAGGTGAAGCTCACCCCCAAGCCGGTGGAGCTGGCCGGGGTCACGGTGAGCGGGCGGCGCGAGCGGCCCTCCCGCAACACTGGGCTGGGGACGGAGGCGGGGGCCTCGGAGCAGGTGGTGGACGGCGTCACCGGCGCGCTCAGCCCCGAGCAGATGGGCGACCTGGCCGCGATGGCGGCCACCATCCCGGGGGTCATGGCCGGACCGGGCGGGGTGTCGGTGATGGGGCTGGACCCGGGGCAGAACAACGCCACGCTGAACGGGATGTCGTTCTCCGGGGCGGACATCCCGCGCGACGCCCGGACCTGGACCCGTTTCTCCACCTCGGCCTACGACCCCTCGCGCGGGGGCTTCAGCGGCGCGCAGACCTCGGTGGACCTTTCCCCCGGGAACGACTTCAGCTTCCGCCGCTCGCACCTGACGCTGGACGCCCCCTCGCTCCAGTACACGGACCCGGTCTCGCAGCAGCTGGGGGGGCGGTTCACCGGCCTGCAGCTCAGCGCCGGCGCCGACGGGGCGCTGGTCCCCGGCCGGTACGTCTACAACGCGGCCGTGCAGGGGAGCCACCGCACCACCCCCGCCGCGTCGCTGCTGGACGCGGGGGCGGACGTGCTGCGCCTTTCCGGGGTGAGCCCCGACTCCGCCGGGCGCTTCCTGGGGCTCCTCGCCACCGCCGGGATCCCCACCCGGGCGGCCGGGATCCCCTCGGCGCGGACGGCGGACAACCTGTCGGTCATCGGGCGGATCGACCACACCCCCAACGCCACCCGCACCTGGGGGGTGACCGCCTACGGCAAGCTCGCGCGCTCGGAGGCGGGCTCGCTCGCGGCCACCTCCACCCCCGCGCACGGGGGGAGCTCGTTCAGCGGGACGGGGATGCTGCAAGGGGTCTACTCCTTCTACCACCGCAAGAACACCCTCAACGAGACGCGCAGCGCCCTCACCTACAGCGCTGACCGCTCCGACCCGTACCTCCTCCTCCCCGAGGGGCAGGTGGCCGTCTCCTCCAGCTTCGCCGACGGGACGGGCGGGATCTCCAGCCTGGCCTTCGGGGGGAACGGGGGGATGGACTCCGACCGGCGGAGCTGGACCTGGGAGACCACCAACACCACGCAGTGGTACGACCTGGGGAACCGGCACCGGGTCAAGGTCTACGCGCAGTCGCGGCTGGACGG
>JAFAYN010000058.1 GCA_019240375.1 Gemmatimonadota bacterium | reverse complement strand
GCCCCACGCAGCTCTTGAAGAACTGCCGGTCCTCCTCCACCAGCGTCACCAGCGCCACGGGGGCCTCCAGGAGCCGCGCCGCCAGCCGCGCCAGCCGGTCGAAGCTCTCCTCCGCGGGGGTGTCCACCAGCGCCAGGCGCCGCAGCGCCGCGAGGCGGGACGGGTCGCGGACGACGGGGGAGACGGCCTGGGCCGGAAGGGACGTATGGGTCATGATGGCCTCCGGGGGATGGAGTGGCGCGGGCGGAACGGAACAGAATGCGCCGGGGGGCGGGGCGGCGGCAAGGGAGCGGCCGCCCCGGGCCCCGGGAGCTACCGGAAGGAGGCCGCCGGGTGGACGCCCGCGGCGTCGGCGGTGGGGACATCCATCCAGAGCATCGCCGCGGCGGTGGCCACGATCATGGCCGCGGCCGCGAGCACCACACGGAACGAGCGGGACATCTTCCTGCCTCCTGCGGCGGATGGCTGGGGTTCGGGTGCCCGGCGGACGCTCGCCGGCTCTCTCCCAGCGCAGGGCAGGACGCGTGCCGCGGCGTAAACGGACGGCGCGGGCCATCCCGGCCGGCGGCGCCGCGGCCTGGCCCGGAGCGGCGCGCCCGCGTAAAGTGAATGCCCTTCCGCCGCGCCCCCGGGCGCGGACGGCCCGGCACACGAAGACGAAGGCGCGCATGGACCGCACCCCGCAGAACGGCCCCCTCTCGCTGTACGTGGAGTTCTCCCGCGAGGACTGGGCGGCGCTCCGCGGCGCCACGCCGCTCACCCTCTCCGAGGCCGACCTGGCTGCGCTGCGCAGCGCCGACGAGTACGTGTCGATGGAGGAGGTGGAGCACGTCTACCTCCCCCTTTCCCGCCTGCTCAACCTGTACGTCGCCGCCGCGCAGCAGCTCTTCCGCGCCACCGACACCTTCCTGGGGAGCCCCGCGGCCAAGGTGCCGTACATCATCGGGATCGCGGGGAGCGTGTCGAGCGGGAAGAGCACCACCGCGCGCATCCTCCAGGCGCTCCTCGCCCGCTGGCCCGACCACCCGCGGGTCGACCTGGTGACCACCGACGGCTTCCTGTACCCCAACCGGGTGCTGGAGGCGCGCGGGATCATGAACCGCAAGGGCTTCCCGGAAAGCTACGACGTCCGCCGGCTGGTCCGCTTCCTGGCCGACGTCAAGTCCGGACAGGCGGAGGTGGCCGCCCCCGTATACTCGCACCTGACCTACGACATCGTCCCGGGCGAGACGCAGACGGTCCGCCGCCCCGACATCCTGATCGTGGAGGGGCTGGGCGTGCTCCAGACCGGGGCCGCCGAGCGTCCCGCCCCGCGCGTGTTCGTTTCCGACTTCTTCGACTTTTCCCTATACATCGAGGCGTCGGAGGCCGACCTGGAGCGCTGGTACCTTCAGCGCTTCGAGCGGCTGCGGCGCACCGCCTTCCGCGATCCCACCTCCTTCTTCCACAACTTCGCCGCCATGTCGGACGAGGAGGCCACCGCTTTCGGGCACAGCGTCTGGACCACCATCAACCTGGTGAACCTGCGCGAGAACGTGGCCCCCACCCGCGACCGGGCCCGCCTGATCCTGGAAAAGGGGGAGGGTCACCGGGTGCAGGGGGTGCGGCTGCGCAAGCTGTGACCGAGCTCCGCCTCGCCCCGGCCGACGCGCGCGCCCTCCTCCTGGCGGCGCAGGGGCTCGACGCCCGCCCCCGCCGCCGCGCCACCAGGGCCGACGTGCTGGCCGCGATCCGGTGCATGGGGGCGCTGCAGATCGACACCATCCAGGTGGTGGCCCGCTCCCCGTACCTGGTGCTCTGGAGCCGGCTGGGGAGCTACGAGCCGCGCTGGCTGGACGAGCTGCTGGCCGGGGGGGCGATCTTCGAGTACTGGTCGCACGAGGCGTGCTTCCTCCCCGTGGAGGACTACCCGCTGTACCGCCACCGGATGCTGAACCCCCGGGCAATGCGCTGGAAGTACGCCCACGCGCTGATGGAGCGGGAGCGCGAGGCGGTGGACCGGCTCCGCGCCGCCATCCGCGAGCACGGCCCGGTGCGCTCCGCCGACTTCGAGCGGCGCGACGGCGGGGGCGGCGGGTGGTGGGAGTGGAAGCCGGAAAAGCGGATGCTGGAGTCGCTCTTCACCGCCGGCGAGCTGATGATCGCGAGGCGGGAGCGCTTCCAGCGCGTGTACGACCTGCGCGAGCGGGTCCTCCCCGGGTGGAGCGACGACCGGCTCCCCTCCGAGGCCGAGGTCCGCCGCGCGCTGGTGACGAAGGCGGTCCGCGCCCTGGGAGTGGCAAAGGCGAAGTGGGTGGCCGACTACTTCCGCATGGACCGCCGCTCCACCCCCGCCGTCGTCCGCGAGCTGGCCGCGGAGGGGGCGCTCCTGGAGGTGGAGGTCGAGGGGTGGGAGGAGCCGGGGTACCTCCACCCCGACCACCGGGCGCTGGCCGAAGCCGCCGCCACGGGGGGAATCCGCCCCCGCCTCACCACCCTCCTTTCCCCCTTCGACCCGGTGGTGTGGGACCGGGTCCGGGGGAGCGAGCTGTTCGGCTTCGACTACCGGCTGGAGTGCTACACCCCGGCACCCAAGCGGCGCTACGGGTACTTCACCCTCCCCATCCTGCACCGGGGCGCGCTGGTGGGGCGGCTCGACCCCAAGGCCCACCGCCGCGAGGGGACCTTCGAGGTGCGCGCCCTGTACCTGGAGCCCGGGGTGCGCCCGACCCGCGGGCTGGCCGCCGACCTGGCCCGCGCCCTCCGGGAGTGCGCCGCCTGGCACGGCACCCCCCGGGTGGAGGTGCGCGCCACCGACCCGCCGGCGTTCGCGGAGCGGCTGCGCGACGCCCTCCGCGCGGGGAACGGGGCGGCGCCGGCGGAGTGAGCCGCCGGGGGCGGGAGGTGCGCCCGGACGCTTTCCGACATAACTTTACGGGCACGTAGCCGCGCGAAGGGAGCGTACGGAGAGGGAATGCCAGGAAGCAGCCAGATGACCGCAGAAAGCCTCGAGGCCGGGGACCTCCGGATCGCGCGCGCCGTCCGGCAGGCGTGCACCCGGGCGGTCCAGGACGCGTACGAGCGCGCGTCCATGGGCGGGCTGTGCGCCGAGGGCATCGCGGAGTGCATGGTGGACGCCGTCCGCTCGCTGGACGTGGCTTCGCTGGTGCACGCCCTTCCCTCCCCCGCCCCGGAGCGGGACTGGGTGGAGGCCGAGCTGCGCCGACAGCTCCGGCTGATGCGGACCGTCACCACGCACGTGGCCGAGGGGCTGTGCCTGATGGACTCCGCCGGGCGCCTCACCTACATGAACCCCGCCGCCGAGGCGATCCTGGGGTGGCGGCACGACGAGCTGCAGGGGAAGGTCCTCCACGACCATGTCCACTACCTGCACCCCGACGGCACCCCCTTCCCCCCGGAGGAGTGCCCGCTGAGCCGGGTCCTCCGGGACGGGATCCCGATCCGCGACCGCGAGGACCTGTGGATCCGCAGGGGCGGGGAGTTCTTCCCGGTGTTCTGCTCCTGCTCCCCGATCATGGACGGGGGACGGATCACCGGCGCCGTGCTTTCCCTGCACGACATCACCGAGCGCCGGCGGGCCGAGGCCGAGCTGCGCGACACGCTGGAGCGCTACCGGATGCTGGGGCGGGCCACCCACGACACCATCTGGGAGTGGGACCTGGTCACCGGCGAGGGGTCATGGAACGAGGGGATCCACACCATGTTCGGCTACCCCCCCGGCGAGGCGCAGCCCACGCACGCCTGGTGGGCCGAGCGGCTCCACCCGGACGACCGCGAGGCGGCGACGGCGGCGACCCGTGCCGCGGTGGAGGGCGGGGCGGATTCGTGGTCCGGCGAGTACCGCTTCCGCCGCGCCGACGGGAGCTACGCCACCGTGCTGGACCGCGCCTACATCCTGCGCGCCGCCGACGGGAAGCCGCTGCGCATGGTGGGCTCCATGCTGGACATCAGCGCGCGCAGGGGGGTCGAGGAGGAGCGGGAGCGGCTGCTGGCGCGGGAGCGGGAGGCCCGTACCGAGGCGGAGCGCGCCAACCGCACCAAGTCCGACTTCCTGGCGGTGATGTCGCACGAGTTGCGAACCCCGCTCACCGCCATCATGGGGTACACGGAGCTGCTGCAGATGGGGGTCCCGGTGGCGATCCCCGAGGCCGCGTGCAACCAGGTGGACCGGATCGACCAGGCGGCGCGGCACCTGCTGGCGCTGATCGAGGAGATCCTGACCTTTTCCCGCATCGAGGCGGGGCAGGAGGGGGTGCGCGCCACCCTCGCCGACCTGGTGGAGGTGGCGCGCGAGGCCGCCGCCTTCGTGCAGCCGCTGGCGGACCGCAAGGGGCTCGCCTTCGGGGTGCGGCTCCCGGACACCCCCCTGCCGGTGGTCACCGATCCCGGGAAGGTCCGCCAGGTGCTGGTCAACCTCCTGTTCAACGCGGTCAAGTTCACCGCCGAGGGGGAGGTGCGGCTGGAGGTGGAGCGGGAGGGGGCCGACGCCTACCTGCACGTGAGCGACACCGGGATCGGGATCGCCCCCGAGCACCTGGAGCGGATCTTCGAGCCCTTCTGGCAGGCGCAGCAGGTCAACACGCGCGACGTGGGCGGGACGGGGCTGGGGCTTTCCATCTCGCGCCGGATCGCGCACCTGCTGGGGGGCGAGGTCCGGGTGCGGAGCACCGTGGGGCGGGGAACGGTGTTCACCGTGCGGCTCCCGCTGGAGCGCGTCGGGGAGTAGGGCCCTCGTGCAGGCCTGTGCCAGAGCCAAGCCAATCATGATTTGATCCCTTGATAGAGATAGAACTTCTACCGGATTGTCCCTCATTTACTTCAATTTATTTTCAACGTTCTGGGATGATGAACACGAATCCTTCTCCGATCCTTGGCCCCTGGGACCATGGCTTCACACTGGATGTTCACACCGTCAGCGCCGAATTCTTGGGCTATGATCTTCATGGCCATCCACAATTCGATACGGTCCGCTCTGAGATTGGAGAGAAACTCTACCGCCTCAAGTACCGAGGAGATCGTGACGCAAGTATGGCTCTTGCAGCCGTTGCGGCGGAATTCGTGCGTGATCAACGCATTCCTGTGGATGTGGTGGTACCTATCCCACCCAGCAAGATGCGCTCATTCCAGCCGCTGATGGATATCGCGTCGCGATTAGCGAAAAGGCTCGGGGTTGTTTACGA
>JAFAYN010000553.1 GCA_019240375.1 Gemmatimonadota bacterium | reverse complement strand
CGGCGGCGGGGAGCCTGCCTCCCGCGGTCCAGTGGTCCATTTCCGCGTCGAAGCCGCCGGCGCGGGCGTGCTCCGCCAGCCGCTCGGCCCACGCGCGGAACGAGGTGGTCTTCGCGGGGAGGGCGATCCGCTCCCCGGCGAGCGCCTGGCGGTACGCGCATTCCAGGTCGGCCAGGAGGATGCGCCAGGAAACGCCGTCCACCACCAGGTGGTGCGCCGCCAGGAGGAGGCGCTCCCCGCCGGAGCCCAGGTCGAAGAGCGCGGCGCGGAGGAGCGGACCGTTCTCCAGCGACAGCCCGGCCTCGATCCGCGTGCACTCCGCCAGGAGGGCGGCGCCCCGCTCCGCCTCCGGCACCCCGGCGAGGTCGATCCGCTCCAGCGGCACCGTCGCGGCGGGGGCGTGCCACTGCCGCCACTCCTCCCCGGTCCGCGCGTAGCGGAGGCGGAGCGCGTCGTGGTGGGCCGGGAGGTGGTCCAGCGCCGCTCCGAGCGCGCCGGGGTCCAGCCGCCCGGTCGGCGCCAGCAGGAGCGGCATGTTCCAGTGGCCCCGCTCCGGGATCTCCTCCGCGAAGAACCAGTGCTGGATCGGGGTGAGCGGAGCGTCGCCGGTCACGGCGCCCTGCTCGGCCGCGGCGTCCACGGCCTTCGCGGAGCCGGCCGCCTCCGCCAGCGCCGCCACGGTGGGGTGCTCGAACAGGTGGCGGGGGCTGAGCCGGATCCCGGCCCGCCGCGCGCGCGACACGATCTGGATGGAAAGGATGGAGTCGCCGCCCAGCTCGAAGTAGCCGTCGTGGATCCCGACGCGCTCCACCCCCAGCACCTCGGCCCAGATCTCCGCCAGCGTCCGCTCCAGCGGGGTGCGCGGCGCCTCGTACCCGGCCCGGGGCTCCACCCCCGCTCCGGGCGCGGGGAGGGCGCGGCGGTCGAGCTTGCCGTTGGAGGTGAGCGGGAGCGCGTCCAGCGCCACGAACGCGCCCGGGACCATGTGCTCCGGGAGCCGCTCCCCGAGGAAGGCCCTCAGCTCCGCCGCGGAGGGGAGCTCCCCGGCCGCGACCACGTACCCGACCAGGCGGCGTCGTCCGGGTTCGTCCTCCCGGGCGACCACCGCCGCGTCGAGGACGGCGGGGTGGATGGTGAGCACCGCCTCGATCTCCGCGGGCTCGATGCGGAAGCCCCGCACCTTGACCTGGTGGTCGGTCCGGCCCAGGAACTCCAGCGTCCCGTCGTCCAGCCAGCGCACACGGTCGCCCGTGCGGTACAGGCGCGCCCCCGGTTCGGCCGCGAACGGGTGCGGGACGTAGCGCGCCGCCGTCAGCTCCGGGCGCCCGCGGTAGCCACGCGCCACCCCTTCCCCACCGACGTACAGCTCCCCCGGCACCCCGGGCGGCACCGGCTCCAGCTCCCGGTCCAGCACGTACACCCGCACGTTGGGGAGCGGACGCCCGACCGGGAGGTTGGCCCACCTGGCGGAGCCGTCCTCCCCGGCCTCCAGGCGCAGCGTGGTGCTGGTGACGCTGGTTTCCGTCAGCCCGAAGACGTGCACCAGCGGGGTCCGCAGCGCGGCCCACTGCCGCAGCCGCTCGGGGAGCACCCGCTCGCCCCCCACGATCACGAAGCGCACGCACTCCGGGAGGCGCCCTCCCTCCTCGGCCAGCCCCCGCACCCACTCGTGCCAGAACGCCGTCGGTAGCTCGAAGCCGGTGACCCCCTGCCGCGCCACCACCCGGACCAGCTCCGCAGGGGAGCCCAGCAGCTCCACCTCGGGGAAGACCACCGCCGCCCCCGAGAGCCAGGCCGGGAAGATCTCCTCCACCATCACGTCGAAGCTCGGCGAGGCGAACTGGAGGATCCGGTCGGCGGGGGTCAGCGCCAGCTCCCTCGCCATCGCCTCGGCGTAGCAGAGGAGCGAGCAGTGGGCGACCATCACCGCCTTGGGGCGCCCGGTGGAGCCGGAGGTGTAGATGGTGTACGCCAGGTTCCGCGGGAGCACCCCGCCGTCGGTGGCGTCCCCGGCGCCGCCCGCGTCGGCGTCCAGCCGGTCGACGCGGACCACGCGCGCGGAATGGGCGGGGAGCGCGTCCGCCAGGGAGGCGCGGGTGAGGACGACGGGGGCGCCGCTGTCTTCCAGGAGGAAGGCCAGGCGCTCCGCCGGGTAGGCGGGGTCGAGCGGGACGTAGAAGCCGCCGGCCCGGAGCACCGCCAGCAGGGCGACGGCCAGGTCGGTGGAGCGCTCCAGGAAGAGCGCCACCGGGACCTCGGGGCCGACCCCCAGGCCACGCAGCACGGCGGCGAGCCGCCCGGCGCGCCGGAGGAGGTCGGCGTAGGTCAGCTCCTCCGCGCCGCAGACGCAGGCGGGAGCGTCGGGCCAGCGCTCCGCCCGCCGGGCGATCAGCGCGTGCGCCGTGTCCCCCGGGAAGGCTTCCGCGGCGCCGATCCCCCGGGCGAGCACCGACTCGCGCTCGGCGGCGGTCAGCACCCGGATGCTCCCGAGCGGCCGGTCCGGGTCGGCCGCGAAGGCGTCCAGCACCACGGCCACCTGCCCCAGCATCCGCTCCGCCGTTTCCGGCTCCACCCGGCCCCGGTCGTAGCGCAGCTGCAGCTTCAGCTCCCCGTCCAGCTCGGCGGTGAGGGTGAGCGGGAAGGTGTCCTGCTCCAGGCCGAGGATCCCCCGTGCCCGCACCCCCTCGTCCCCCTCCCCGAGCCCGCGGTCCATCGGGTAGTTCTGGAACACCACCAGGCTTTCGAAGAGCGGCTCGCCGGCGGGAATCCCGCTCCACCGCTGCACCTCGCCCAGGGGGGTGTACTCGTGCTCGCGCGCCACCACCTGCTCCGCCTGCACCTCTTCCAGCCACTCCCGCACCCCCTTCGCTCCCTCCACCCGTACCCGCACCGGGAGGGTGTTGATGAAGAGCCCGACGATCTCCTCCACCCCCTCCAGCGCGGGAGGGCGCCCCGACACGGTCGCCCCGAACACCACGTCGTCCTCGCCGGAGCAGCGGGACAGGAGGAGCGCCCACGCGGCCTGCACCGTGGTGCTCAGCGTCACCCCGCGGCCGCGACCCCGCTCCTGCAGCGCCAGGGTACGCTCCGCCGGGAGGCGCCGCTCCACCAGGGCGTGCTCCCCCGCGCCACGCTCCCGCCCGCGCGCCGGCCGGACCGGGAGCCAGGTGGCCGAGCCGAACCCCTCCAGCGCCCGCCTCCAGTACCGCTCCGCGCCCGCGCGATCCTGCCGCTCCAGCCAGGCCACGTACTCCCGGTAGCGGGGCGCTTCCCCCCGGGAGGCGTGGCCGCCGTAGAGCGCCAGCGCGTCCCGGAAGAGGAGCGACAGGCTCCACCCGTCCAGGATCAGGTGGTGGTGCGTCCACAGGAGGTGGTGCTCCTCCTCGCCCGTGCGGAAGAGCGCCAGTCGCATCAGCGGCGCCCGCGCCGGGTCGAACCCCGCCCGCCGGTCATCCCGCAGGAAGGCGTCCAGCCGCGCCCGCCGCTCCGCCTCGTCCACCCCCCGCCAGTCCTCGTGCCGGAAGGGGACCTCCACCTGGCGCCGGATCACCTGCAGCGGCCGTCCCGTCCCCTCCCACGCGAAGGCGGCCCGCAGCGCCTCGTGCCGCCCCACCGCCTCGCGCCACGCCCGCTCCAGCGCCGACACGTCCAGCGGCCCTTCCAGCACGTAGCCGAACTGCCCCACGTTCACCCCCGTCCCCGGGGCATAGAGCGATTCGAAGAGCATCCCCTCCTGCATCGGCGTCAGCGGGTACACGTCCTCCACGCCCCGCTCGCTCCCCAGCAGCGCGTCCAGCGCCTCCTGCTCCAGCCGGGCCAGCGGGAAGTCGCTGGGGGTGTAGCCGCCCGACGCGGGGCTCGCGCAGTGCGCGATCACCCCCCGCAGCGCTTCGGCGAACCACCCCGCCAGGCGCTCCATCGTGTCCGCGCGGTGCACCGCCTCGCTGTAGCCGACGGTCACCTCCAGGCGCCCCTCGCGCACGATCGCGCCGACCTCCACCCGGTACCCGCGCTCCCAGCGCCCGTCCACCGGCGCCCCGGCCGACTCCTCGGCGAAGGCGAAGAACGAGCCGGAGGAAACGCTCCCGTCGAACTGCCCCAGGTAGTTGAACGACACCTCCGCGGCGTCCCCTGCCGGCCCGTCCCCCGCGCCGAAACCGCCCGGGTGGCGCAGCACCCCGTATCCCATCCCCTTCCCCGGCACCCGCCGGAGCTGCTCCTTGACCGCCCGGAGCGCCGCTCCCACCGCGTCCCCGGCGGGGAGCTCCAGCACCACGGGGTATACGCTGGTGAACCACCCCACCGTGCGCGACAGGTCAGCCCCCGCCACCCGCTCCTCCTCGCGCCCGTGCCCCTCCAGGTCCACGCGCACCCGCCGCTCCCCGGTCCAGCGCGCCAGCGTGAGTGCGAGGGCGCACAGGAGCGCGTCGTCGACCCGCGTGCGGTACGCCTGCGGCACCTCGCGCAGCAGCGTCTCCGTTTCCGCCGCCTCGAACCGCACCGCCACGCTCCGGGCCCGCGCAACCGTGTTCTCCCCCGCCGGGTCGTCGGCCGGGAGCGGCGCCACCTCCCGGCGCGCCTCCTCCCGCCAGTACGGCGCCTCCCCGTCCAGCGCCCCGGAGCGGGCCAGCTCCGCCAGCCCTTCCGCCCACGTCTTCCAGGCGGTGGTCTTCGGCGGGAGGCTCGCCTCCCCGCCCCGGGCGAGCCGCGCGTACGCGCTTTCCAGGTCCTCCAGCAGGATCCGCCAGCTCACCCCGTCCACCACCAGGTGGTGGAGCACCAGGAGGAGCCGTCCGGGCCCCCCGGGGCCCAGCTCGAACCAGAGCGCCCGCAGCAGCGGCCCATCCACCAGGTCGAGGCTCCGCTGCGCCCGGTCGGCTTCCGCCTCCAGCGCGTCCCGCTGCTCCGCTCCGGGGAGGTGCGACAGGTCGCGGACCTCCAGCGGGGCGCGCGCGCCCACCGGGGCGTGCGCCGCCGTCCAGGCGCCGTCGTCTCCTCGCCGGAAGCGCAGGCGGAGGGCGTCGTGGTGCGCCTCCAGCGCGGCCAGCGCCCCGTCCAGCGCCGCGGGGTCGAGCGGCTCGCGGGGGACGAGGAGGAGCGCATGGTTGAAGTGGTGCGGCGCCGCCTGCTCCCGCGCGAAGAAGGCACGCTGGATCGGGGTCAGCGGGGCCGCGCCCGCGACCGGGCCCTGCGACGCGGGGGCCGTGCCCGCGTCCACCGGCTCCGCGACCTCGGCCAGGCGCGCCACCGTGGGGCGCTCGAAGAGCTGCCGCGGGGTCAGGCGCAGCCCCTTCTGCCTGGCCCGCGACACCACCTGGATGGAAAGGATGCTGTCGCCCCCCAGCTCGAAGAAGCTTTCCTCCACCCCCACCCGCTCGGTCTTCAGCACCTCCGCCCAGATCTCCGCCAGCAGCTCTTCCATGGGGGTGCGGGGCGCCACGTACGCCGCGGCGCCGGTCCCCCACTCCGGAGCGGGGAGGGCGCGCCGGTCCAGCTTGCCGTTGGGGGTGAGCGGAAAGGCGTCCAGCGCCACCAGCGCTCCCGGGACCATGTGCTCGGGGAGCCGCTCCGCCAGGTGGGCCCGCAGCGCCGCGACGGAAAGCTCCGCGCCCCCCTGCCCCACCACGTACCCCACCAGCCGCTTCTGCCCCGGCTCGTCCTCGCGGACCACCACCACTGCCTCGCGCACCCCTTCGTGCCCTAGCATCGCGGCCTCGATCTCCCCGGGCTCGATGCGGAAGCCGCGCACCTTGACCTGCGCGTCGCCCCGCCCCAGGTACTCCAGCTCCCCGTCCGCGCGCCACCTCGCCCGGTCGCCGCTCCGGTACAGCCGCTCGCCGGCCGTCCCGTGGCCGAACGGGTCCGGGACGAAGCGCTCGGCCGTGAGGTCGGGGCGCCCCAGGTACCCCCGCGCCACCCCCGCGCCTCCCACGTACAGCTCGCCGGGGACACCCACCGGCACCGGGTCCCCCCACCGATCCAGCACCCGCAGGCGCAGGTCGGGGATGGGGAGCCCGATCGGGCTCCCCTCCCCCGACTCCACGTCCGCGCGCCGGATCGGGCGGTAGGTCACGTGCACCGTGGTTTCCGTGATCCCGTACATGTTCACCAGCCGCGGCGCCTCGTCCCCGTGCCGCTCCATCCACCCGCGGAGTGCGCGCGGGTCCAGGGCTTCGCCCCCGAAGACCACGTACCGCAGCGCCGTCGCGGCCGGGGCTCCGCCCCGCACCTCGTCCACCGCCGCGAGCTGGCGGAAGGCGGAGGGGGTCTGGTTCAGCACCGTCACCCCCTCGCGCGCCAGCAGCTCGTGGAACTCCTCCGGCGAGCGGCTGATGGCGAACGGCACCACCACCAGGCGTCCGCCGTACA
>JAFAYN010000173.1 GCA_019240375.1 Gemmatimonadota bacterium | reverse complement strand
AAGGCACGATGCTCGATTCGGAAGGGGTGGTTTCCGGTATCGTACGCCCCCCGCTCGGACGCGTCAAGGCGGGTTTCCCGCGCCGCGGGGTGTTTCGGCGCGGGGCGGTCCACCCTACCTTGTCGCCCTCACCCGACTCCGAAAGCGCATGAGACTCCTTCCCGCACTCGCCGCCCTGGCGGTGGCCGCCTGCGCCCCGGGCACCTCCCTGCCCGCTCCCCGCGCCGCCGTGCGCCCCGGGGTGGAGGTGTTCCTCGCCTCCCCGCCCGCCGCGCTCCGGGGGAAGCGGATCGGCCTGGTCACCAACCAGACCGGGGTGGACCGCGCCGGGACCAGCACCATCGACCGGCTGGCCGCCGCGCCGGAGATGAAGCTGGTGGCGCTCTTCTCCCCCGAGCACGGGATCCGCGGCGCTGCCGCCCCCGGCGAGCGCGTGGCCTCGGGGACGGACCCGCGCACCGGCCTCCCCATCCACTCGCTGTACGGCGAGACGCGCAAGCCCACCCCCGAGATGCTGCGCGGGGTGGACGCGCTGGTCTTCGACATCCAGGACGTGGGGTCGCGCACCTACACCTACATCTACACCCTCGCGCTGACCATGCAGGCCGCGGCCGAGGCGCACATCCCGTACGTCGTCCTCGACCGCCCGAACCCGATCGGCGGGACGGTGGTGGAGGGGAACCTGCTGGACACCGCCTACGCCTCGTTCGTGGGGATGTACCCGCTCCCGGTGCGGCACGGGATGACGGTGGGGGAGCTGGCGCGCCTGTACAACCGGGAGTTCGGGATCGGCGCCGACCTGACGGTGATCCCCGCCGAGGGGTGGCGGCGCGACGTCTGGTTCGACGCGACGGGGCTCCCCTGGGTCGCCCCGTCGCCCAACATCCCCCGGCTGGAGTCGGCCGTCCACTACCCGGGGACGGTGTTCTACGAGGGGACCAACCTGTCGTCGGGACGCGGGAGCGACCACCCCTTCGAGCAGGTGGGCGCGCCCTGGCTGCGCTCCGGGGAGGTGGCGCGGACGATGAACGCGATGCGCCTCCCCGGGGTGCGCTTCGAGGAGGTGGACTTCACCCCGCACGCCCCCGGCGACGGGAAGTACGCGGACACGCTGGTGCACGGCGTCCGCCTGGTGGCGACCGACCGCGCGACGTACCGCCCGGTCGCCGCCTCGCTCCTCCTGCTGGAGACCATCCGCCGCACGCACCCGGGGGACTTCCGCTGGCTCCCGTCGCACTTCGACCGGCTAGCCGGGACGGACCGGATGCGCAAGGCGGTGGACGCCGGCACCGTGCGCGGCCTCCTGCGCGAGTGGGACGCCGACGCGGAGCGCTTCCGCCGCACCCGCCAGCCGTACCTCCTGTATCCCTGAAGCCCGTACCGCCGACACATGGACTCCTCGATCAGCCGCCGCGACCTGCTCAAGCTGGGGCTCGCCACCGGGCTGGCCCCGGCCTTCCGCTGGCTCCCGGTCGCGCCCGCATTCACCTTCACGCACTTCAGCGACACCCACGTTTCCATCGGCCGCAACGGCGCCGAGTGCCGCGCGCTGCTGGAGGAGATGGCGCGGACCATACGCCCGGCGTTCGGGATCAACGGCGGCGACGTGACCGACTACGCCTTCGCGGGCGAGTACGACGAGTACGGGAAGGTGCTGCAGGGAATCCCCTTCCCGGTCCACCACGTCCCCGGGAACCACGACGTGCGCTGGGCGCCGATGGGCTTGCAGATCTTCCGCAGCCGGGTGGGGCCGCCCTTCCGCTCCTTCGACCATGGCGGGGTCCACTTCGCGCTGCTGGACAGCACCGTCCCCCTCTCCCACTACGGGCACTTCGAGAGCGCGCAGCTCCGCTGGCTGGAGGCCGACCTGCGCCGCGTCGGACGCCGCACGCCGGTGTTCGTGGTGACGCACCACTGGACGGGCCGCGCCCCGGTTATGGTGGACAACGAGCGCGCCCTGTTCGACGTGCTGGAGCCGTACAACGTCAAGGTGGTGCTCACCGGGCACGGACACGCGGACCTGCTCTGGGACTGGGACGGGCTCGCCTGCACCATGAGCAAGGGGCTCTACCAGGGCTCGTACCTGCGTGCGGACGTGGACCCCGCCGCGGGCGAGGTGCGCCTCTTCCGCCGGACGAAGGAGCAGCCCGAGCCGCAGCCGCTGGTCACGGTGCCGCTGAAGCCCTCGCGAGCAAAGCGCCCGGTGTGGGCCGTCGCCGCCACGGTGGACGCGGGGAGGCCGGTGCGTGTCCCCGCGGAGGTGAGGGAAGCGCGCTGGAACGAGGGGAAGTGGGCGCCCGTGCAGGCGGGCGGGGTACCCACCGAAGGGCTGGCGGCGGGGAGCAACGTGCTCGCGCTGCGGGCGGGGGAGCACGGTCGCGAGGAGGTGGCGACGGTGCGCGTCCGCGTTGCGGACGCGCCGCTGTGCCCGCGCTGGGAGCGCCGGCTGAGCGGCGGGGTGATGTCGCACCTGCGGCTGTTGGGCGACGTACTGTACGTCAGCGCGATGGACGGCTCGGTCAACGCCCTCCGTGCCGCCGACGGGGCGCCGCTCTGGAAGGCGATGACCGGCGGCTACTGCCACTCCTCGCCCACTCTGGCGGGGGACCGGCTGGTGGTGGGGAGCGCCGACGGGTACGCCTACGCCTTCGACGCCCGCACCGGAAGGCAGCTCTGGAAGCAGCGCACGGCCGGCCCCGTCTACGCCTCCGCCGCGGTGGCGAAGGGGGTCGCCGCCAACGCCTCGGGCGACGGGAGCGTGTACGGGGTGGGCCTGGCGACGGGGGCCGTCCGCTGGAAGTTCACCCTCCCGCCCAGCGACTCCGCCTTTTCGCAGAGCCCCGCCGCCACGGACGGCGAGCGCATCTACCTGGGCGCCTGGGACAAGCACGTGTACGCGCTGGACGCCGCCACGGGCGAGCAGGTGTGGAGGAAGCCGGGAACGGAAAAATCGTTCGCCTACTCCCCCGCCATCGGCGGCCCCACGGTGGGCGGCGGGACAGTCTACATCCCCGCCAACGGCAACGTCCTGCACGCCTTCGACGCCGTGACGGGCGAAACGCGCTGGACCTACACCTCGCCGGGCGACAAGGTGGGGTACTCCTCCCCCGCCCTGGTCGACGACCGCATCTACATCGGCTGCCTGGGCGACAGGGGCGAGGTGCGCTGCATCTCCGCGACGGACGGCAAGGAAGTGTGGACCGCCGCCACCGGAAACGTGATCTACGACTCCTCCCCGGCGGTGGCGGACGGAAGGGTCAGCATCGGCTCCGTGAACGGCCTGCTGTCCATCCTCGACACGAACGACGGCAGGATCGTCACGCAGTACCGCCTGCCGGTGGGGCACTTCCTCTCCTCCCCCGCCGCCGGCAACGGCTCGGTGTACGCAGCCTCCTACTCCGACGTGGTGATGGGCTTCGACCTGCGGTAAGCCGTGTAGTTCGCGGTAAAGCCGACAGGGAGGTGGGGGTTCCTCCGCAGGCGGGGCGTATGTTTGAGCGAAGCGAGTTACGCACCCGCCGGAGGAGGAGCACCCGCCGACCGACCACGAGGATGCCCCGAAGCCCGGATCATCCGGCGGCACCGCCAGTCCAGGTAGTGCGCCATCAGCCAGAAGCGGCGAAAGGCGGGATTGCGAGTCTGCCCGTGGTGGTAGCGGTAGTAGATCTGCTGCGCGATCACGGCCAGCCGGAACAGCCCGTACACCTCGTAGAAGGTCCAGTTGGCGGGCGCCATTCCCATCCGGTCGCAGTAGTAGTCGACGACCTCGCGCCGGGTCAGCATCCCGGGGAGGTGCGTCGGCTGGCGGCGCATGGAGCGGACGACGAAGTCGTCGTCGGCCTGCACCCAGTAGGCGAGCGAATTCCCCAGGTCCATCAGCGGGTCGCCCAGCGTCGCCATCTCCCAGTCCAGCACCCCCACCACGCGGGTGGGATCGTCCGGGTCCAGTACCACGTTGTCCAGGCGAAAGTCGTTGTGGATCACGCAGGTGGCGACGTCGTCCGGGGTGTGGTCGCGCAGCCAGGCGATCACCCGGCCGAAGCGCGGGACGTTCCAGGTGCGCGCCTTCGCGTAGCGGTCGCTCCACCCCTCGACCTGCCGGTGCGCGTACCCCGCCCCCTTCCCCAGCCCCTCCAGCCCCACGGCCCGCGCGTCCACCCGGTGCAGCTCCACCAGCCGGTCAATCACGTCCAGGCAGAGCCGGCGGTTTCCGGCCGCGTCGAGCCGCGCCGCCTCCGGCATCCGCGCCCGGGGGATGATCCCCGGAATGCGACGCATCACGTAGAAGTCGCACCCGATCACCAAGGCGTCGTCGCAGAAGGCGACCATCTCCGGGACGTACGGGTACGCCGGCCGCAGCGCCCGCTGCACCCGGAACTCCCGCCCCATGTCGTGCGCCGAGCGGGCCCGGGTCCCCGCCGGGGGGCGGCGCAGCACCAGGTCGTGGCTCTCGTACTCCAGCCGGTACGTCCAGTTGGAGGCGCCGCCGGAGTACTGCGTCACCCGGGGCGTGCCGCACAGACCGGGGACGCGGGGGCGGAGCCAGGCGTCCACCGCCGCGGCGTCCAGCTCCTCGCCCGGGCGGGTCTCAGCCACCGGGGCGCTTCCCGCCGGAGCCGCCCATGAACCGCTGCGCGGTGCGGGCCATCAGCCGCGCGTAGACGGAGAAGGGCGCCAGCCGCTTGAGCCGCCACGCCACCCGGCCCTCCGGGTCGGTGAGGATGCGGAACTCGCCGCGCTCCACCCCCCGGTACACGATCTCCGCGATCTCGTCGGCGCCGCGCTTCGCCTGGTTGACCAGGCGGCGGGTGAGGGCGTCCACCTCCGGGTTCCCGGCGCGCAGCGACTCGGTCAGGTTGGTGCGGAAGAAGGCCGGGCACACCACCGACACCCCGATCCCGTCGCCCGCCAGCTCCAGGTACAGCGTCTCGGAGAGCGCCACCACCGCCGCTTTGGTGGCGTTGTAGGCCGACATCTGCGGCATGTGCACCAGCCCCGCCAGCGAGGCCACATTGACCAGGTGTCCCCCGCCCCCGCGGCGGAGGAGCGGCGTGAACACCCTGCACCCGCGCGCCACCCCCAGGAGGTTGACGTCCACAATCCACTCCCAGTCGGAGATCGGCACCTCGGTGATCCCTCCGCCGATGGCGACGCCCGCGTTGTTCACCACCACGTCCACCCCGCCCCACTCCCGCTCCAGCCAGTCGGCCGCCGCCTGGAGGTCGGCTTCCCGGGTGACGTCGCAGCGCAGGAAGTGGCCGTCGCCCGACAGCACCCGCAGCGCGGCTACGGTCTCGGTGCCGCGCTCCTCGTTGACGTCGCCGATACAGGCGCGCCACCCCGCCCGCGCGTAGCGCTCCGCGAGCGCCCGCCCCAGCCCCGAGGCACCGCCGGTGACGAAGATCCGCTTCCCCTTCATTCCTCCCCCTTTCCCTGGCGATCCTGCGATGCGTACTTCGCCAGCTCCACCCGGGCGACCACCGCCCGGTGCACCGCGTCCGGCCCGTCCGCGATGCGCAGCGCCCGCGCCTGCGCGAAGAGCGCGGTCAGCGGCGCGTCGGTCGAGACGCCCGCGCCGCCGTACAGCTGGATCGCCTCGTCCGCCACGCGCTGGAGGACGTTGGGCGCCACCACCTTGATCGCCGACACCTCCGCGAGCGCGGCGCGGGGCCCCTCCCGGTCCAGCTTCCACGCCGCGTACAGCGTCAGCAGCCGCGCCTGGTCGATGGCGATGCGCAACTCGGCGATCCGCTCCCGGTTCCCGTCCAGCTTCACCAGCGGCTTCCCGAAGGCGACGCGACGCATCCCCCGCTCCACCATCAGCTGTAAGGCCCGCTCCGCCGCGCCGATGCAGCGCATGCAGTGGTGGACGCGCCCCGGCCCCAGCCGCCCCTGCGCGATCTCGAACCCGCGCCCCGGCCCCGTGATCACGCTGGAGACGGGCACCCGCGCCTCCTCGAACCACACCTCGCCGTGGCCGTACGGCGGGTCGAAGTCGCCGAACACCGACAGCATCCGCCGGACGGTCACCCCCGGCGTGTCCAGCGGGACCAGCACCATGCTGTGCCGCCGGTGCCGGTCGGCGGCGGGGTCGGTGAGGCCCATGAAGATGGCCACCCGGCACTCCGGGTGGCCGATCCCCGTGGACCACCACTTCTTTCCGTTCAGCACCACCTCGTCCCCCTCCACCACGGCGGTCGCCCGCATGTTGGTGGCGTCGGACGAGGCGACGTCCGGTTCGGTCATGCAGAACGCCGAGCGGATCCGCCCCTCCAGGAGCGGCGTCAGCCAGCGCTCCTTCTGCTCCGGCGAGCCGTAGTGCCAGAGCACCTCCATGTTCCCCGTGTCGGGGGCGTTGCAGTTGAAGACCTCCGGCGCCAGGAAGCTCCTCCCCATCTCCTCGGCCAGCGGCGCGTACTCCACCGTGGTGAGTCCCGCCCCCAGCTCCGGGTCGGGGAGGAACAGGTTCCACAGCCCCTCGGCCCGGGCCCGCGACTTCAGCCCCTCCACCTCCGGCGAAACGGTCCACCGGGTCCAGTCGCCGCCCTCGCCACTCGCGGCGAGCCGGCGGAAGTGCTCCTCCTCCACCGGCATCACCTGCTCGCGGATGAAGGCGCGGACCCGCTCCCGGAGGTCCGCCGCGCGGGGGGAAAGGCCGAAGTCCATGAGAGATCCGGGTCGAGGGCGGACGTTATTCCGGGAAGACCTCGAAGATCCCGGCCGCGCCCATCCCACCGCCCACACACATGGTCACCATCCCGATCCCGCCGCCGCGAAGGCGCAGCTCGTAGATGAGCTGCGTGCTGAGCTTGGCCCCGGTGGCGCCGAGCGGGTGGCCGAGGGCGATGGCACCGCCGTTCACGTTGACCCGGCTCATGTCCATCTTCAGCTCGCGGGACACGGCCAGCGCCTGGGCCGCGAACGCCTCGTTGAACTCGAACAGGTCGATCTGGTCGAGCGTCATCCCCGCCTTCTTCAGCGCCTTGGGGATGGCGATGATCGGGCCCACGCCCATGATGTCCGGGTCGATCCCCGCCACCGCGTAGGTGATGAGACGGGCGAGGGGCCTGATCCCCGCCGCCGACGCCTTCTCGGCGTTCATCACTACCAGCGCCGCCGCCCCGTCCGAGTACGGGCTGGCGTTCCCGGCGGTCACGGTGCCGTTGGTCTTGAAGGCCGGCTTCAGCTTCGCCAGCCCCTCGAGGGAGGCGTCGGCGCGCGGCAGCTCGTCGCGGTCGAACACGGCTTCCTCCACGGTCTTTTCCGTCCCGTTCCACCGGACCTTCTGGAGGTGGATGGGGACGATCTGCCCGGCGAAGGCGCCGTTCTCCAGCGCCACCGCCGCGCGCCGCTGGCTTTCCAGCGCGAAGGCGTCCTGGTCCTCGCGGTCGACGTGGTAGCGCTCGGCAACCCGCTCGGCCGTGAAGCCCATCCCGATGTACGACTCCGTCAGCTCCGGGTGGAGGCGCGTCACGAAGCCGGACATCGGCACCTGGCTCATCATCTCCACCCCGCCCGCCACCACCACGTCCTGCATCCCGCTCATCACCGCCTGCGTCGCCTGGGCCACCGTCTGCAGCCCCGACGAGCAGAAGCGGTTCACCGTAGCCGCCGACGAGTCCACTGGGAAGCCGGCCCGCAGCGCCGCGTTCCGGGCGATGTTCAGCCCCTGCGGCCCCTCCGGCATGGCACACCCGAGCACCACGTCGTCGATCTCCCCCACGTCCACCCCGGCGCGCGCCACCGCCTCGCGCAGCACCTCCCCCGCCAGGTCCACCGGGGTGACGCCAGCCGCGGCGAGCGCGCCGTCCGCCTTCCCCCGGGCCACCGCGCTGCGCGCGGCGGACACGATCACTGCATTGGGCATCGTCGTCTCCTGAAGAATTCTGTATGCGTCGGCGCCGCGCTCAGTTGCGCAGCGGCTTCCCGGTCTTGAGCGTGTACGCGATCCGCTCCTGCGTTTCCTTCGTGCCGAGCAGCTTCAGGAACGACTCGCGCTCCAGGTCGAGGACGTCCTGCTCGGTCACGGTCCGCGGCGGGCCGTCGCCGCCGCACAGGACGTAGGCGATCTCGTGCCCGATCCGCACGTCGTGGTCGCTCGCCTGCCCCGCCTCGTGGAAGGAGAAGAGGGCGTACTTGAGGTTCCCCAGCCCGTCCTTCCCCAGCGCTCGGATGGTGCGCGGGACCGGGGGGACGTAGCCGGGGGCGAGGGAGAGCACGCGGCGCTTGGCGTCGGCGATCAGCAGGTCCCGGTTCATGGAGACCTGGTCACGGTCGCGGAGGAACCCCTTGTTGCGGGCGTCGAGCGCGCTGGTGCTGGTGGCCGCCAGGGCGATCAGCTGGAAGGCGCGCTTCACCGCCTCGAACGAGTCGGCTTCCGGGTACGGCTCCAGCTCGCCGACGAAGCGGAAGAGCAGTTCCTTGGTCCCGCCGCCGCCGGGGAGGAGCCCCACCCCGGCCTCCACCAGCCCCACGTACAGCTCGGCGGCCGCCTGCACCGCGTCGGCGTGCAGCGTCATCTCGCACCCGCCGCCCAGCGTCATCCCGTGCGGCGCAACCACCACCGGGAAGGGGGCGCGCCGGATGCTCTGCACCGCGTCCTGGAAGCCGCGCACCACCCCGTCCAGCGCCTTCCAGTCGCCGCTCTGCAGCAGCGCGGCCGGCCCGGTCAGGTCGGCCCCGGCCGAAAAGGCGCGCGGGTCGTCGTTGCCGATCACCAGCCCCTCCAGCCCGTCGCGCTCCACCCGCGCCAGCGCCGTTTCCAGCATCCGCATCACCGGCTCGCCCAGCGTGTTCATCTTGGAGCGGAACTCCAGCAGCGCCACGCCGTCGCCGAGGTCCAGGAGCCGCGCCCCCTCGTTGGACTCCAGCACCTTCCCCGGCCGCGACGCCAGCGCGGCCAGTTTGATGGCCCCCTCGGCGGCCGGCGGCACCGGGTGGTAGCTCCCGTCGAAGCCCAGGTACTCCTCCCCCTCGGCACCCTGGCGGTAGAACCCCTCCGTCGCCTTCCCCAGCAGCTCCGGCTCGTCCAGCCCCAGCTCGCGGAAGCCGGCGCGCAGGGTGTCCACGCCGATCATGTCCATGACGCGGAAGGGACCTGCCTCGTGCCCGTACCCCCACTCCATCGCCCGGTCCACCGCCACCACGTCGTACGCCAGCTCGGGGGAGGTGGTCAGCGCGTAGTGGGCGTTCTCCAGCAGCACCCGGCGCACGAAGTCGCCGTACTTCCCCTGGAGCCCCTGCACCGCCCTGATCCGCTCCGCGAGGGGGAGCCTGCCCAGCCGCCCCAGCTCCGGGTCGTCCGGCTTGCGCTGCGGGACGTACTCGCCGGTGGTGTAGTCGAAGGTGGAGATCTCCTTCCCCTGCTTGCGGTAGAAGCCGCCCCCCGTCTTGTCGCCGAGCTGCTTGTTCGTCACCATCCGCTGCGTCCACTCCGGGAGGGCGAAGTCCTCGCCGGTGGTCTGCGCCAGCCCCGCCGACACGTGGGCGAGCACGTCCAGCCCTGAGATGTCGCCGGTGCGGAAGGTGGCCGAGCCCGGCCGTCCGATCAGAGGACCCGTCAGGGCGTCCACCTCGTCGATGGTCAGGCCGTTCGCCTCCATCTGCCGGAGCGTGCCGACCATCCCCTTCACCCCCAGCCGGTTGGCGATGAAGCCGGGGGCGTCCCTGGCCACCACCGTTCCTTTGCCGAGCACCCGCTCCGCGAACCTTGTCACCACCGCCAGCGCCTCGGGCGAGGTGTCCGCCGTGGGGATCAGCTCCAGCAGGTGCATGTAGCGCACGGGGCTGAAGAAGTGCGTCCCCACGAAGTTGCGCCGGAAGCGCTCCGAGCGCCCCTCCACCAGCACGTGCATCGGGATCCCCGAGGTGTTCGAGGCGACCACGGCGTCGGGCTTCAGGATCTCCTCCAGCCGCGCGAAGAGCGCCTGCTTGGGCGCCGGCTGCTCGATGATCGCCTCGACGATCCAGTCGCAGTCGGCCAGCAGCTCCAGGTCGTCCTCGGTGTTCCCGGTCCGCACCAGGCTCGCGCGGCCGGTGTCCATGAACGCCGCCGGCTTCGCCTTCACCTGCCGCTGCAGCCCCCCCTGCGCGGGCCCGCTCCGCCCCGGCTCGCCGGGGACGTCCAGCAGCACCACCGGCACCCCGGCCGAGGCCGCCAGCGCCGCGATCCCGCCGCCCATCGTCCCCGCGCCCACCACGCCCAGCTTTCGAATGCGCATGGATCCGTTCACGTAAAGGTTCAAGAATCCCCGGCGGACGCGCGCCTCACCCGGCGCACGCCCTCACTCCGTCCATCACCATCCGCACCGCCCGGTCCACGTACCCCGCCCGGTCGATCCGCGAATCGAGCCGGTGCGTCAGCAGGGTGGAAACCACCCCGTGCAGCGTGGCCCACGCCGCCGCGGCCACGGTGCGCGCGTCCGCCTCGGTCATCGCCCCGCCCGGCGCCGCGCACGCCAGCACGTTCGCCGCGGTCAGGTCCAGGCTGCGCCGGATGCGGCGGTACAATTCCTTCGGCAGTCGCTCCAGCGAGCGGGGGTGGAACATGTACATGATCTCGTACAGCTCCGGGTTCTCCACCCCGAACTCCACGTACCGCCGCGCCGCCGCCTCCAATCGTGCCCACGGGTCGAGCCAGCGCTCGTTGAGCGCGAGCTGCTCGTCGTACCACCGCTGGAACCCCTCGTCGATCAGCGTGTGGATCAGCGCGTCGCGGCTCTCGAAGTACAGGTACAGCGAGCTCACCGAGCACCCCACCGCCCGCGCGATCTCGCGCATGGACAGGTCGCGGTGCCCGCGCTCCGCGATCAGGCTGCGCGCGGCATCCAGCGTCTGCGTGCGCAGGTCGGCTTCCTCACGGACGGTGCGAGCGGGCATCGGGCGACGAAAAGGCGAACGCTGTTCGGTGGCGGCTCACGAGGAGCCGGAGGGCGCCGGAAGAAACGTGCCGTGCACCTCGCCGAACGGTGTTCGGTGAGATTAGCACGCACGGCCGGCCGGTGTCAACGGCGGCTCGTTGGAAAGCCGGGGTGGGGGAACTATCTTGCTCCCCGGATGGTCCCAGTCTAGGAAGCAGCCCGCCGCGTCGCCCCACCCACTCCACACCCCGTCGCCATGCGAAACTCCACCGTAGCAGCGCTCGCGCTCCTCCTCCTCACAGCCTGCGGCGGTGGGAGCCCGAGGACGGAAAAGGCCGTGGATTACGCCGAGGTCTCCCAGGGAAACGCTTCGGCATCCGCCCCCGCCCCGCCCCAGGGCGTGGCCGCGGGAGCGGAGGCGAAGACGGACGCGTCCGCCCCCGACCTCCCCGCCAGCGCGTCGAGGACCGACTCGGTCACCATCCCTACCATGATCATCCGCAACGGCGAGGCGACGCTGCGGGTGGATTCGCTGGAGCCGGCCATCGCGCGGGTGCGCCAGTTGGCCGCGGCCTCCGGCGGGTTCGTCGCCAACACCTCCATGAGCACGGGGGAGAACGAGGCGCGCAAGGCGTCGCTGGAGATCAAGGTCCCCGCCGCGCGCTTCGACGCGCTGGTCGGCGGCCTCCGCCCGCTGGGGAAGGTGGAGTCGGTGAACGTCACCGCCGAGGATGCGGGGGAGGAGTTCGTGGACGTGAGCGCCCGCGTCGCCAACGCGCGCCGGCTGGAAGCCCGCCTGGTGGAGCTGCTGGCGACCCGCACCGGGAAGCTGGAGGACGTGCTGGCGGTGGAGCGCGAGCTGGCCCGGGTGCGCGAGGAGATCGACCGCTACGAGGGGCGGATCCGCTACCTGCGCAGCCGCGTGGCGATGAGCACCCTGACGGTGAACCTGCACGAGCCGGTTCCGGTGGTCGGAGCCGACCAGCCGGGGACCAATCCGATCGTCGAGGCGTTCCGTGACGCCTGGCGCAACTTCGTCGGCTTCGTCGCGGGGTTCATCGCCGCGCTCGGCTTCCTGGTCCCGCTGGGGGTGGTGCTCTGGATCCTCTGGCGCCTGTTCCGCATGATGCGCCGCTCCTCCCCGGGAGGCGGCCCGACCCGGCTGGGGCTCCACCGTCCCGGCGCCGCCCCGCAGAAGGAAGCGACCACGGGCGCGGCGGAGTAGAAACACGGAGCGGGCACCCCGGGAATCCGGGATGCCCGCTCCGCTTTCACCGCCTTTCCGCCGCCCCTACGGCCGCGCCGTCGCCGCCGGCCCCTCGTTCCCGTTCCGGTCCACCCCGTACACCGACACCACCCGCGGTGCCGCGCCGGTGCTGTCCGCGGGGAGCGGGTACGACCGCAGCTCCCCGGGGAGGATCTCCGTCCGCCACCCGGCCGCGTACCGGGATTGCACCACCCACCAGGCCGCCGGCACCCGCCCGGCCGGCTCCAGCGCCAGCACCGTCCCGCCGGAAGCGTCCCGGCGCAGCGTTACGCCCGGACGCGCCGGATGGGCGCGCCCCAGCCAGGGCGAGGCGGGGATCAGCGCCGGCTCCGCGTACGTTTCCCGCATCAGCCGCGTGGACAGCGAGTCGGGGTCCTGCATCAGCGACCGCATGCTGAAGTGCACGTTCCCCGTCGCCCCGGGGATCCCGCGTGTCACGTAGATCTGCCCGATGATCTCCGACGCCGGCCAGTGCGCCTCCGTCGGGAGGGTCTGCCCGGTGAAGTTCCCCGGCCACATGTGCCGCCCCATCACGTTCTGCTCCGTCCACCAGCGCAGGAGCACCGGGTAGCTCAACCCCGTGCGGGAGATCTGCCAGTAGAGCTGCGGGGTGAAGTAGTCCAGCCACCCGTTCACCAGCCACTTCCGCGAGTCTGCGTAGAGCTGCTCGTACGCGTCGAAGCCGGTGACCTGCCGCGGGTTCCCCGGGCGCCAGCTCCCGAAGGGGCTGATCCCGAACTTGACCCAGGGCTTTTCCTTCTTCACCGCCCGGTACACCCCCTCCACGAAGCGGTCCACGTTGCTGCGCCGCCAGTCGTCGCGGCTCAGCCGCCCCCCCGAGCGGACGTAGCGCTCCCAGCTGGCGCTGTCCGGGAAGGGAATCTCCCGCCCCTGCGCGTCCCTTTCGCGGTACGGGTAGAAGTAGTCGTCGATGTGCACCCCGTCCACGTCGTAGCGGCGCACCACGTCCATCACCACCCGCGTCGAGAACGCCCGCACCGAGTCCTCCCCCGGGTCCATCCACAGGTTGCCCCCGTACGGCTTCACCAGCTCCGGGTGCGTCCGGCCCAGGTGGGTGGGCGCGAGCGGACTCTTCGCGGAGGGGTGACGGGCCCGGTACGGGTTGAACCAGGCGTGCAGCTCCAGCCCGCGCCGGTGCGCCTCCCGGACCGCGAAGGCGAGCGGGTCGTAGAAGGGCTCCGGGGCCTTCCCCTGCTCCCCGGTCAGGTACTCCGACCAGGGCTCCAGCTGTGAGGC